>NZ_JACGMO010000035.1:0-57670 GCF_015354745.1 Micromonospora sp. S-DT3-3-22 | reverse complement strand
GGGCGTACGCGGGGGACGTGGCGGCGGCGACCGCCCGCCTGCGGGACGCGGTGCAGGCCGCCCGCACGCTGCCGGCCCCCCGCCGGGACCGGTTCCGGCGGCTGGCCGTGGCACTGGAACTCACCCTGGCCCGGCTGTCCGGCGACCCCGCGACGGTACGCGCTGCCGCCGCCCGCCTGCTCGCCACCGGTTCGGTGCCGCCTGCCGGTTCGGGGCTGGCCACCGGTGCGGCTTCCGTCGCCCCGGTTCCTCCTGATCCGCCCGCCGGCACCGACGTGCTCGGCCCGCCGACCGGTGCCGACCTTGTGACCGGCGAAGATGTGGTGACCGGGGATGATCCACGGACCGGCGAGGACGACGCGGATGTCCGGGCGGTGGCCGGCACCGCGCTCGGCCTGACCGACCTCGCCGAGGGGGAGTTGGGCCGGGCCGCAGCGTGGTTCCGTGCCGCGCTGGCGGCGGCCCGGCGGGTCGGCCGACCCCGGACCGAACTGGTCGGCGCGAGCCGGGCGGCGCTGTTGCTCGCCCTCGCCGGTGAGCTGTCGCCGGCCGAGGAGACCGCGCGGGCGGCCCTGGCCATGCCCCCCTGCCAGGGCTGGTCGGGGCGGGTCGACTGCGGCCACGCACACCTGGCACTGGCGCTGGTGGCGGTACTGCGCGACCAGCCCGCCGAGGCGACCGCCGAGCTGGCGGCGGCCGGCGCGGTGACCGGGACGACCCTGGCCGGGGCGGTGGCGGCGCTGTGCCGGGCGGCCCTGCTCCGGGACGCGGGCGAGCCGGCGGCGGCCATGGCAGCGGTGCAACGCGCCCGCGACGAACTGACCACCAGCGGTGCCGGGGAGCTGGCTGACCGGTTGCTGGCGCTGGAAGCGGACCTGCGCGGCGAGCAAGGTGACGTGGACACGGCCCGGCGGCTGCTCGGCGAGCGGGCGCACGGGCCGGACCCGGTGCCGGTGCTGGCGTTGGCGCTGGCCCGGGTGGAGTTGCGGGCCGGTGACCTGCGGGCCGCCCGGCACGCCCTGCCCGACTGGGACGCCCCGGGCGCGGTTGGTTGGCCGTTGTCGGTACGGCTCGCCGCCGGAGTCCTGGACGCGCTGCTGACCCGGCGGGCCGGTGACGAGCGCCGGGCCGGGCGGCTGCTGGAACGGGTGCTGGACCTGGCGGGGCGGCACGGCCACCGGCGGGTGTTCACCCGGGCCGAACCGGAGGTGCGGGAACTGCTCGCGGCCCACCTGGACTCCGGTACGGCGTACTGGCCGCAGGTCAGTGACCTGGTGCGGGACGTCGCCCCGCCGTCCGGCCAGGGGACGTACGGCACCCGGCGCGGGCCGGCCGATCCCCGGCGGGACGACCCCGAGCGCCCCCTGGACGAGCCGCTCACCGAGCGGGAGCTGACCATCCTGCGGTACCTGCAGAGCATCCTGTCCAACGTGGAGATCGCCAGCGAGCTGTCCCTGTCGGTCAACACCGTCAAGACCCACGTCCGCAACATCTACCGCAAGCTCGACGCCACCCGCCGCCGCGAAGCCGTCCGCCGAGCCCGCGACCTCCACCTCCTCTAACCCCCACCCCCGCCCCGCCTGCCCCCGGTGATCAAGAGGTTTACGTCAAGATTGATCTTCAACCTGACGCAAACCTCTTGATCAACTGACCTAAACCTCTTGATCACCGAGGCGAGGCGGGGCGGGGCTGGGCTGGGTCAGGGGGTGGCGGTGTCCACGGTGGTGAGGAGGGTGGGGAGGTCGAGTGGGCCGTCGTGGCGGTGGTCGCCGACGAAGAGGGTGGGTGTGCCGTTGACGCCGCTGCGGATGCCGCCGGTGAAGTCGTGGCGTACCCGGTCGGCGTGCGCGTGCCGGTCGACCTCGGCGTCGATCTCGTCCGGCGGGAGCCCCACCTGCGCCACGCCGAGCGACAGGTGCACCGGGTCCAGTTGGTCCTGGTGTTCGTAGAGCCAGTCGTGCATCTCCCAGAACCGGTCCCGGCGGCCGGCCGCCTCGGCCACCTCGGCGGCCCGTTCGGCGTACGGGTGCAGGTTGGTGATCGGGAAGTGCCGGTAGACCAGCCGGACGGTGTCCCGCCGCTGCCGCAGCACCTCGGCCAGGTTCGGGTACGCCGCCCCGCAGTACGGGCACTGGAAGTCGCCGTACTGCACGAGGGTGACCGGGGCGTCCAGGGGGCCACGGACATGGTCGGTCTCGGTCACCGGCACCCGGAGTCGGGCGGTGACCTGCAACGGGGTGCTCATCGGGTCATCACCTGCCGTTCGGTGCCGAGCTGTTCCAACGCGTCGAGGATGCCGTCGGCGCCGGGGTTGACCTCGGCGGGGGACAGGTAGCTCCAGGCCACCGCCCCGGCCGGGTCGAGCACCACCAGGGCCCGGCCGGCCTGCCCCTGCGGCGTGTACGCCCCGTAGCCCCGCGCCACCTCGCCCTTGGGTTCGAAGTCGGACAGCAGCGGGAACCGGACGCCCTTCGCCTCGGCGAACGCGCGGTGCGACCAGAGGCTGTCCACCGAGATGCCCAGCACCGCCGCGTCGTACCGCTCGAACTCCGGCATCGCGGCCTGGTAGAGCGCCATCTGGTCGCCGCAGACCGGGGACCAGTCGGCGGGGTAGAAGGCGAGCACCACCGGCCGACCCCGGAACTGCGCGGGTCCGGTCCGTCGCCCGTCCGGGGTGGCCGGCAGGGTGAATTCGGGGGCCGGGGTCCCGGGTCGGATCAGTCCGTCGGGTCCAGTCATGTCGCCCACCGTCCCGCCGGGTCGGGTGAGGGCGGCTCACCCTACCCGGGTGGTCCTGCGGCACGGCGTCGTCAGATCGGATTCGGACCGCCGAAGGGGACCCGGTGGCGAAATTCGGGCGGGTCGCGGTGTCGACAACCGGATCGGACTCGGGCAGTCTGACGGACGGCGAAGGACGGGGTGGAAAGATGGACGTCGATCAGATGCGGGTTTTCGGTCGCCGGTTGGCGGGCGTGTCGTGGCGGGTGGCCCGGCACGAGTGGACCCTGGCGGCGCTCGCCGCGCTGCTGCTGGCCGTGGTGCTGACCTGGCCGACCCTGCGCGATCCGGCGAGCACGATCCCACAGGACACCGGCGACCCGACGTTGCAGGCGTGGCAGGTGGCCTGGGGCGGGCACGCCCTGCTCACCAACCCGTTGCAGGTCTGGCACTCCAACACGTTCTATCCCGAGCCGTACACCTACGCCTACTCGGACACCCTGCTCGGGTACGCCCCGTTCGGCATGATCGGGGACGGTCCGGTGGCCGCCGTGATCCGCTACAACCTGCTCTACATGCTGACCCACGCCCTCGCCCTGTTCGGGGCGTACGCGCTGGCCCGGCAGGTGGGGGCCGGTCGGGCCGGCGCGGCGGTGGCCGGGGTGTCCTTCGCGTACGCCCCGTGGAAGCTCGCCCAGGCCGGGCACCTGCACGTGCTCAGCATCGGCGGGATCGCCCTCGCGTTGGCCATGCTGGCCCGGGGCCACGGCTGGTCGCTGCGGCACGGCCACCGGCCCGACCGGGTCCGTCCCGGCTGGGTGGTCGCCGGGTGGGCGGTCGCCGCCTGGCAGGTCACCCTCGGTTTCGGCATCGGCCTGCCCTTCGCGTACGTGCTGGGTCTGCTCTGCCTCGGCGCGGTCGTCACGTACGGCGTGGTGTGGTTGCGGCGGCGGACCCGGCCGGTGGTGCCGCGCGGCCTGCTCCTGGCCGACCTGGCCGGGGGGATCGGGTTCGCCGGGGTGACCCTGGCGATGGCCGCGCCGTACTTCGAGGTGGTGGCCCGTAACCCGTCGGGCCGGCGGACGGTGGCCCAGATCGAGATGTTCTCCCCGCCGTGGCGGGGGTTCGTCACCGCGCCGCCGGAGTCCTGGCTGTGGGGGGAGCGGCACGAGGCGGCGCGCGCCACGCTCGGGTTCCCGGGCGAGATGACCCTGCTGCCCGGGGTGGTGCTGCTGTCGCTGGCGGTGGCCGGGCTGTTCTTCTCCGCGTGGCGGCTGCGGCACCGGCTGATGCTGGCCGGCGCGGCGCTGGTCAGCGTGGCGCTCGCCGCGGGCACCACGTTCGGTGGCGACGGCGACCCCGGGTACGTGACGCTCGTCGAGCACGCCCCGGGCTGGGACGGGGTGCGCACCCCGGGCCGGCTGGTGCTGTGGACGACGCTGCTGCTCGGCCTGCTCGCCGCCGGGGCGTTGACGGTGCGCGAGCCGGCGCGGCAGGCCGACCCCGGCGCGGAGCCGGCCCCGGGGTCGGAGCCGGCCGGGGAACAGCCGCCGGGGCCGGACGCGGAGCCCGGGGCAGGGTCGGCCGGGGACCAGTCGCCGGGCCCGGACGCGGAACCCGGGTCGGAGCCGGCCGTGCCGGCGCTGCGACCGGCGGGAGCGCCGGTGCTGGTGGAGGCGTCCGCACCGACGGAGGCGGCACCGGGACCACGGCCGGCACTGCGGTCGGCGGCGTGGTCCGGATCGGCGGCCGAGCAGGCGGTCACCCGGGAGCCGGCCCCGAAGCGGGCCGGCCGGCAGTGGCGGCTGGCCCGGTTGGCGCTCCTGGTGCCGCTGCTGCTGGTCGGCGTGGAGGGGGTCAACCGGACCCCGCACGTGCCCGCGCCGGAGCAGCCGGCCGTGCTGCGTGGGCTGACCGGCCCGGCGCTGGTGCTGCCCAGCGACGGCATCCGGGAACTGCACGTGATGCTCTGGTCGACCGACGGGTTCCCCAAGGTGGTCAACGGGCTCGCCTCGTTCACCCCGCAGTCCCAGGAGCGGATCAGGGCGGTGAGCATGACCTTCCCGGACGCCACCTCGGTGGCGTACCTGCGGCAGGTCGGGGTGCGCACGGTGGTGCTGCTGCCCGGCTGGGCGGCCGGCACACCGTGGGCGGACGTGGCCGCCCGACCGGTGGACGGGCTGGGCATCAGTCGCGAGATCGTCGGCGAGGACGTCATCTACCGGCTCTGATGGCCGAGTTAGTTGGGAGCGCTTCCTAATTCGGCGGCGTACCGGTTACTGTTGGGTTCTTCTTCGGCAGCGGGAGCCAAGCGTGCCGGCGGGGAGCCAGGGCAGCTCTTCGCACCCGTCGACGTCCCCCCACGGGGCCGTCGCACCCTGACCCTGGCATCCCGAGAGGAACCGCAGATGCGGAGAAGTCTCGTCGGCGCGGTCACCACCGTGCTGGCCGCCGCGACGGCCGTCGTGGCCGTACAGTTCACCGTCGCACCGTCCACACCGGCCGCCGCGGCGGCGGCCGAGCCGTACAGCTGGAAGAACGTCCGGATCGACGGCGGCGGCTTCGTCCCCGGCATCATCTTCAACCAGACCGAGAAGAACCTGATCTACGCGCGTACCGACATCGGCGGCGCGTACCGGTGGGAGCAGGCCAGCCAGTCCTGGACGCCGCTGCTCGACTGGGTCGGCGCGGACAAGTGGGGCTACAACGGCGTGGTCAGCCTGGCCACCGACCCGGTGCAGACCAACCGGGTGTACGCGGCCGTCGGCATGTACACCAACGACTGGGACCCGAACAACGGCGCGATCCTGCGCTCGTCGGACAAGGGCGCCACCTGGCAGGCCACCGCGCTGCCGTTCAAGAACGGCGGCAACATGCCCGGCCGGGGCATGGGGGAGCGGCTCGCCGTCGACCCCAACAAGAACAGCATCCTGTACTACGGTGCCGAGGGCGGCAACGGCCTGTGGCGCAGCACCGACTACGGGGTCACCTGGGCCAGGGTGGCGAACTTCCCGAACGTCGGCAACTACCGGGCCGACCCCAACGACACCACCGGCTACCAGAGCCAGAACCAGGGTCTGACCTGGGTCACCTTCGACAAGAGCACCGGTACGGCGGGCAACGCCACGCAGACCATCTACGTCGGCGTGGCGGACAAGGCGAACCCGGTGTACCGCTCGACGAACGGTGGCACGAGCTGGGAGCGGATCGCCGGCCAGCCCACCGGCTACCTGGCCCACAAGGGCGTGGTCGACCCGGTCGGCGGCTTCCTCTACATCGCCACCAGCGACACCGGCGGCCCGTACGACGGGGGCAAGGGTGACGTGTGGAAGTTCAACCGGGCCACCGGCGCGTGGACGCAGATCAGCCCGATCCCGTCGTCCAGCAGCGACGCCTACTTCGGCTACTCGGGGCTGACCATCGACCGGCAGAAGCCGAACACCCTCATGGTCGCCACCCAGATCTCCTGGTGGCCGGACGCGATCTTCTTCCGCAGCACCGACGGCGGCGCGACCTGGACCCGGATCTGGGAGTTCGGCAGCTACCCGGAGCGCACCAAGAAGTTCACGATGGACATCAGCTCGGTGCCGTGGCTGACCTTCGGGGCCAACCCGGCCCCGCCGGAGGAGTCCCCGAAGCTGGGCTGGATGAACGAGTCGGTGGAGATCGACCCGTTCGACTCCAACCGCTTCATGTACGGCACCGGCGCGACCATCTACGGCAGCACCGACCTCACCAAGTGGGACACCGGCGGCAAGCTCACCATCAAGCCGATGGTCAAGGGCCTGGAGGAGACCGCCGTGCTGGACCTGATCAGCCCGCCCACCGGGGCGCCGCTGGTCAGCGGGCTCGGTGACATCGGCGGGTTCCGGCACACCGACCTGAACGCGGTGCCGCCGATGCTGTTCACGCAGCCGGTCTTCACCAGCACCACCAGCCTCGACTACGCCGAGGCGAACCCGGCGACGATGGTCCGGGCCGGCAACTTCACCGACGCCGACCGCCCCAACGACAGCCACGTCGCGTTCTCCACCGACGGCGGGGCGAACTGGTTCCAGGGCAGCGAGCCGGGCGGGGTCAACAACGGCGGCACGGTCGCCGCCGCCGCCGACGGCAGCCAGTTCGTCTGGGCCCCGGGTGACGCCGGGCAGCAGGTGATCCGCTCGGTCGGGTTCGGCAACTCGTGGACCGCCGCCACCGGCATCCCGGCCAACGCGGTGGTCGAGTCCGACCGGGTCAACAAGAACAAGTTCTACGGTTTCAGCGGCGGCAAGTTCTACGTCAGCACCAACGGCGGGGCCAGCTTCACCGCGTCCGCCGCCACCGGCCTGCCGACCACCGGCACGGTCAAGTACAAGGCGGTGCCCGGCAAGGAGGGCGACATCTGGCTGGCCGGCGAGGGCGGGCTGTGGCGCTCCACCGACTCCGGGGCCAGCTTCACCAAGCTGGCCGGGGTGTCCTCGGCGGTGAACGTCGGCTTCGGCAAGGCGGCCCCCGGGCAGACGTACCCGGCGGTGTTCACCTTCGGCACCGTCGACGGCAAGAGCGGTGTCTACCGCTCCGACAACACCGGCGCGGCCTGGGTGCGGATCAACGACGACCAGCACCAGTACGGCAACGCGGGCGAGGCGCTGACCGGTGACCCCCGGGTCTACGGCCGGGTCTACCTGGGCACCAACGGCCGGGGCATCCTGGTCGCCGACCGGCTCGGCGGCACCCCCACCCCGACGCCGACCACCCCCAACCCGACCACGCCGCCGCCGACGACCCCGCCACCCACCACGCCGCCACCCACCACGCCTCCGCCTACGACGCCTCCGCCCACCACGCCGCCGCCGACGACTCCGCCGCCCACCGGCGGGTGCGCGGCGACGTACAAGGTGACCGGGTCGTGGCCGGGTGGCTTCCAGGGTGAGGTGACGGTCCGCAACGCCGGCACCAGCGCGATCGCCGGCTGGACGGTGAACTGGACGTTCGGCAACGGTCAGACGGTCAACTCGCTCTGGGGCGGCACCTTCACCCAGACCGGGGCGAACGTCTCGGTCCGGGACGCCGGGTGGAACGGTGCGCTCGGCGCCGGCGCGAGCACCAGCATCGGCTTCACCGCCAACGTGACCGGCACCAACGCCGTCCCGACGGTGACCTGCACCAGCCGCTGACAACTATCCGACACCCGCCGGCTCCCCCGATCGGGGAGCCGGCGGCACGTCCGGCCTGTGGGTGATCGACTCAGTGGGGGCGAAGTTGCGGCATCAACCACGGATCCTTACCGCAACATCGCCCCAACGGAGTGGATCAAGAGACGGCGAAGGCCCCGGTCGACGCTGAGGAGCGCGACCGGGGCCTGTGCGTGCCGTGGGACGGTCAGTCGTCCAGCCCGACGGGGGAGTTCGGCCGGTCCACGTCGACGAACTCGATGTCGTCGACGGCCCGGTCACCCCCGCTGCCGGCGGCCCGCGCGGCGGTGCCGGCGGCCCAGCCGATCGCCGCGCCGACCAGCGCCGCGCCGATCAGCAGGGTCCAGGGCAGGGCCGGACGCCGGCCGGCGAGCGCGTCGAAGGCGAGCGTCGCCCGACGGCGGGCCTCGTCGGCGGTCGAGCCGACCAGGTCGCCGGCGTCGGACAGCCCCGAGTCCCGGACCGACCGGGCGGCGTCCCGGACGCTGTCACCGGCGGAGTCCACCGCCGAGAGCAGGTGGTGCCAGGCCTGGTCGGCGATCCGCTCGGGCTTGCTGCGGCGCTCCAGAAGGTTGCTGCCGATCATCGTGTTACCTCCTCGAATGCCGAAGTCTGCGGCCACTTCGGACGTCGTCTCTGTGCCGCGGGACGGTCCTCGCGCCGACCGGTCGCCCGGCCGGTATCCGAGCAGTGCCCCGCCCGGCCGGGTCGCAAACCCGGTGCGCCGGGGAGACCGCCACCGCTCAGCGGACCACGACCACGGACGTGGCGCGGGCGAAATCGTCCCCGTCGTCGTCATCGTCGTCGTCCCCGCCGCCGAAGCCGCAGGCCAGTACGAGAGCGAGTAGCGCGCCGACCCCGGCCAGGCCGAGCAGTCTCTTGAGCATCGATCCGTCTCCTCGATCGTGGTGACCCATCTCTCGCCCACGGTAGGCACCTGTCACAACCTGCACCGGGGGAGTCGGCGGGCCGCGCCGGGGCTCGCCCGGCCCACCGCATCCGGGTACCGATGGACCGGGGCCGCTACTCTGGGACGGTTGGAACGGTCGAGCTGAGCCGTTCGTCGGAGAGAACAGGACCAGCAACGGTGTGGAGAGGGACGGTCCGGTCCGTCCGGATCCGCGAATTGCTCATCCCGAGGGGTGGCGACCGAGGCCATCGGAGGAATACTCTCGGTCGCGGCCCGCGTACTGATGAGGCGCCCGGGGACGGGCGAGTGGAGGTGCTCGCGTGAGCCTGTCGATCGTGAAGTCGGTCCTGCCGGCCGGTGTCATCGAGATCGCCCCCCGTGGTGAGATCGACGTCGACACCGCCTACGAGGTACGTGAGGCGATCGCCGAGGTGCTGGCCAAGGGCCGGCCCGCGCGGATCGAGCTGAACATGCGACTCGTCACCTTCATCGACTCCGTCGGGATCAGCGCCATGGTCGCCGGCTTCCAGACCGCCGAGGTCAGCGGCGTCAAACTCATCGTCACCGAACCGAGCCGGTTCGTGCACCGGCAGCTCTGGGTGACCGGCCTGCTCGGTCTCTTCGGTGCCCCGGAGCCGTACTTCGCCGGTGCCGCCACCCCGGAGGTGCTGCCCGGCGCCTGACCGGGTCACCGTCGGCTTCCGTGCCGTCCGGCCAGGGACGTTGCCAGTCCGTCCCCGGTGCGGCACGATCGTGCGACCGACGACGGTCAGGAGGCCCGGTGGTCCGGCGGGAGAGCTTCAGCTACACGGTGCAGGCGCGCTGCTCACCGGCGGACGCGATGGCGCTGCTGAGCGACCTGTCCCGGCAGGAGGAGCTGCATCCGCTGATCGTCCGGGTGCGCCGGCTGCCCGCCCGGCCGGGTGCCCTGGCCAGCTACGCGATCACCGACCGGCTGGAGCTGGGGCCGCTGCGGTTCCCCGTCACCTACCAGGCCGACGTCCTGCTGGCCGGCGACGACGAGATCGTGACGGTGGCCCGCCAGCAGCCCGGCACCACCGTACGCAACCACACCCGGCTGCGGATGGAGGGTGACCTGCTGCGGATCGACGTGGAGATCACCCTCGCCGCACCGGCGCCGCTGTTCGGCTACGCCTTCCGGCAGGCCCGCGCCGCCCACCTGGGGCTGGCCAGCCGCCTCGGCGCGGTCCTGGACGGCCGGGCCGGCGACCCGCCCGCCGCCGGCTGACCACCACCGGGACCCGCCTGACGCTCGCGTCGGTGGCCCGCCCGGGTCTGACGGGCCACCGGGCGGGCTCAGATCATCGACAGGTGCACGTGGTTGGTGTGGTCGCTGGACGGGTCCCCGTTGCCCCCGCTGTACGCCTTCCACCCGCTGCTCGGCAGCCAGATCCGCTTGAACCAGATCACGTAGAGCACGCCGAGCCGGTCGGCGTTGCGGATGAAGTACGCGGCGAGGTTGTTGCCGTACGTCCGGTCGCCGCCACTGGCCACCCCGCCGAAGCCGTTCTTCTGGGCGGCGAAGTCGCACGCCCGGCCCTTGGGGTGTTCCCCGGAACCGCTGGGCCGGTAGCAGGAGACGTACCTGGTGAATCCGGCCGCCTTGGCCTGGTTCAGGGCGTTGAGCGTACGCGGGGTGATGCAGCCGTTGGCCGGCGTCGGGTCGTTGACGCTGCACGACTCGGACGGCCAGGAGCCGTCGGAGTTGCGGGGTGCCCCCTTGGCGTTGCTGGTGGAGGTGCCGTCCGAGCTGCCGGAGTCGCGGGAGGTGGGGGCCGGCTTGTCGGCGGCGGCCACCGCCAACGCCCGTTCGGCCTGCTCCTTGCGCTTGCCCATGGTGGCGACCTGCTTGCGCTGTTCGGTGATCTCCCGGCTGACCGCGGCCCGGGTCCGGGTGGCCTGGTCCCGGGTCTCGATCATCGTGCGCAGTTCCTGGTCCTCCCGGGTGGCGACCGTCTCCAGCGCTGCCGCGCGGTCCAGGAAGCCGCTCGGGGTGTTGCTGTTGAGCAGGGCGGACATCGGTCCGAGCCGGCCGGTGCGGTAGGCCGCGCCGGCGATCTCGCCGACCTTGGCGGTCTGCGTGACCAACTGCGACTCGATGGTCTTGAGCTGCCCGTCGAGTTCCTGCTGGCGCTTGGTGGAACGCTCCAGGGCGGCCTTGGCCTCCAGCCAGCCCTTGCTGGCCGCGTCGAGCTGGTCGCGCAGCGCCGGGGTGCCGCCCTCGTCGTCGTCGCCGGGGGCGGCGAGCCGGGTGGTGGGCGCGGCGACGGCCGGGGTGAACGGTGCGGCCGACACGCCCAGGGCCAGCGCCGTGACGACCGCGGCCAGCAGCCGCGTGGTGGTGCGTACGTGCATGCGGATGTCCTTCCGTCAGCCGCCGACCGGGTTAGCTGACGGGTTCGGGACGGAAGATCCCTACCGCTGACGCGGATGCACCCCAGGAACGTGGTTCCCCGGTTCGCCCGGGCGGGCGATTAGGCGGCGGCCTCCGCCTGGCGGAGGCCGGGGCCGAGCCTACCGGTACGCGTGTGACACCTGCCTACCTCGTGACTGAGGGTACGAGAGTGAATACCCTTAAAAGGTGCAAACGGCGCAAATTCCCATGATCTCTGTGCGGGAGTACCCGCAGTGGCTGACCGTCCGGGCCGGGGTGGGGGTCACCAGTGGGCGGGGCCGCAGGCACCGGGGGTCGCCCCGGGCTCGACCTGGAGGGTGGCGTGCTCGATGTGGAAGTCCTCCCGCAGGGCGCCCCGGGCAGCCGCCAGCACCGTGCCGACCTCGGCGTCACCGGCCAGGGTGAGGTGGGCCGAGGCGACGTCCATGCCCGAGGTGAGCGTCCAGACGTGCAGGTCGTGCACCTCGGCGACACCGGGCACGGCGGTCAGCCGGTCGTGCACGGCGGTCACCGGCAGGTGCTCCGGGGCGGCCTGCACCAGGATGCGTACCGCCGCCCGGCCGAGCCGCCAGGTGCGGGGCAGGATGAACACGCCGATCGCCACGGCGACCAGCGGGTCGGCCCACCACCAGCCGGTGCCGGCGATCAGCAGCGCCGCCACGATCACGCCGATCGAGCCGAGCAGGTCGCCCAGCACCTCCAGGTACGCCCCGCGCAGGTTGATGCTCTCCTGGGCGCCCTCCCGCAGCAGGCCGAACGCGACGATGTTGGCGAGCAGGCCGAGCACCGCCACCACCAGCATCGGGCCGGCCAGCACCTCGGGTGGCTCGCCGAACCGGCGGACCGCCTCGATCAGCACGTAGACCGCGACCCCGCTGAGCAGGACGGCGTTGGCCAGGGCGGCGAGCACCTCCAGCCGGTAGAGGCCGAAGGTGCGCTGCGGGTCCCGTGCGGCCCGCCGGGTGGCGGTGATCGCGGCCAGGGCCATCCCGATGCCGAGCACGTCGGTGAACATGTGCCCGGCGTCGGAGAGCAGGGCCAGTGAACCGGTGCCGAAGGCGGCGACCGCCTCGACCACCATGAGTACGGTGAGCAGCCCGAACGCCGCCCAGAGCCGACCCCGGTGCCGGTGCGCGGCGTTGCTCACCGTCGCGCTGTGGTCATGACCTGCGCCCACGTCCACACCTTCCGTCGCCGCTGCGGACCGGATCCAATCTATGCTCACATCGCTATGTATGCAAGTGACGGTCGGACGTTCGGCCAGGTAGGCCGGGTGCCGGTCGGTCAGCCGGTCGGTTCGACGGTGGTGAGGCGCTGGGTCGCCCGGGACAACGCCACGTAGAGCGTCCGTACCCCGGAGCCCGGATCGGCCCGGATCTCGCCGGGGCAGACCAGCACCACCCCGTCGTACTCCATGCCCTTGGCCTGGAGGCTGGTCACCACCTGGAGCCGGGCCCCGCCCCGGCCGCCCAACCAGCCGGCGACCTCGTCCCGGCGGGGCACCGGCGTGATCACGCCGACCGTCCCCGCCACCTCGGCCAGCAACGCGTCCACCGCGTCGGCCGTCGCGCGGGCCAGCTCCGCCGCCGGCACGTGCAACGCCACCGGGTCCACCCCGGTCGAGCGCACCGCGCTCGGCAACTCCAGGTCCGGATAGAGCCGGCGGATCTCCGCCGCCGCCACCGCGAAGATCTCGGCCGAGTTGCGGTAGTTGGTGGACAGCGTGAACCGGTGCCGCCGCCGCCGGCCCAGCGCCTGGTCCCGGGCCCGGTCCAGCTCCGCCTGGTCACCCGTCCAGGCGGTCTGCGCCGGATCACCCACCACCGTCCAGGAGGCCAGCCGACCGCGCCGGCCGATCATCCGCCACTGCATCGGCGAGACGTCCTGCGACTCGTCGACCACCACGTGCGCGTAGTCCCGGTAGTCCTCGGGCCGCTCCCGCGCCGCCGCCCGCGCGGCACGCTGCCGTTCCCCGAAGGTGCTCAGCTCCCGGACCCCGCCGGCGAGCTGGAACGGGTCCCGGCGGGCCTTCTTCGGGCGGACCGGCTGCCCCAGCAGCGCGTCCAGCTCGTCGAGCAGGGCGATGTCGGCCACCGTCAGCCCCTCGGTGTCCAGCGACCGGTACGCCCCGACCAGCAACCCGATCTCCGCCCGGGACAGGACGCCGGCCGCGTACCGGTGCAGCCGCTCCGGCCGGGCCAGCCAGCCCAGCACGTGCCGGGGATGCAGCCGGGGCCACCACGCCTTGAGGAACTCCCGGAACTCCGGCCGCTCGATGATCTCGTCCTCGAAGACGGGCTGCTCGGGCAGGCCGGGGACGGCCAACCGTCGGGCCTGCGCGTACAGCGCGGCGAGCACCCCGTCGAAGCCGACCCGACGGACCTCGTTGCGGCGGGCCCCCCGGTGCAACGCGCGGTCCCGGACGCCGTCCAGCTCGCGCCGCTCCAGACGCAGCAACGCACCCCGGTAGAGCAGCCGCAACTCCGTCGGGCCGTCCGGCACCGCGTCCCGGGCCGCCCGCTCCAGCACCCGACGCATCCGCAGCGACCCCTTCACCGCCGCCACCTCGGGCCCGTCCGTGCGGGTCGCCGACATGCCGGGGAAGAGCGAACCCAGCGAGTGCAGGGTGGCGGTCTCCTCACCCAGCGACGGCAGCACCGAGGCGATGTACTCCACGAAGACCGCCGACGGGCCCACCACCAGGATGCCGCCGCCGGCGTACCGGCTGCGGTCGGCATAGAGCAGGTACGCCGCCCGGTGCAGGGCCACCGCCGTCTTCCCGGTGCCCGGCCCGCCGGAGACGATCGTGACCCCCGAACCGGGGGAGCGGATCGCCTCGTCCTGCTCCCGCTGGATGGTCGCGATGATGTCCCGCATCCCCCGGCCGGTCGCCCGGGACAGGGTCGCCAGCAGCGCCCCGTCGCCCACCACCGGCATGTCCGGCGGGGCGGCCTCCGGGTCGAGCAGGTCGTCCTCGATCCGGGTGACCTTCTCGTCCGAGGAGCTGATCGTGCGCCGCCGCACCACCCCCAGCGGCTCCGCCGGGGTGGCCCGGTAGAAGGCGGCGGCGGCCGGGGCCCGCCAGTCGACCACCAGCGTCTCGGCGTCCTCGCCCCGTACCCCGAGCCGGCCCACGTGCAGCACCTGCCGGTCGCGCAGGTCGAGCCGGCCGAAGACCAGCCCCTCGTGCTCGGCGTCGAGCAGGTGCCGGCGCTGGGCGGCGTGGAAGACCATCGCATCCCGCTCGACCAGCGCGCCGAAGTTGCCGACCCGGGCCAGCCGGTAGCCGTCCCGCTCGGCGCGGGCGGCCGAGCGGCGCAGTTCGGCGAGCCGGGCGTACACCCGGTCGAGATGCCGTTGTTCGGCGGCGATCTCCTGCTCCAGGGTGCTCTGGTCGGTCAACGTACCGCTCCTGTGCGACGGCGACGCCGGGCGCGGGTGCACGCCAGGCGGAATGAGGGTACGGGCAGCCGCCGACCCCACGGCGGGCCGATACCCGTACCGCGACCTCCACCACCTCCGCGCGACCTGCCCGGGGCAGTGGTCGCACGCCCCCACGCACGGGTCGACCCGTCGGGACGCGGCGGCGCGTCGGCTCAGCGCGTCGTCCGCCCGGCGGACGCCGGGTGGCCCGGGATGCCGGCGGGTGCCCGGTCGCCCGGGGTGTCGACCGGGCGGCGGGGACCGGGCGGCGGACCCGCCGGGGCGGCGGACAGCACCCGGTCGAGCACCCCGGCGAGGGCGGCGTTCACCTCGTCCGGGCGCTCCATCATCAGCATGTGCCCGGCCCCGGGGCAGACCGTCAGCTCGGTGGCCGGCAACGCCGCCGCGATCGACTCGGCGCACGGCGGCGGGGTCAGCCGGTCCCGGTCCCCGACCAGCGCCGCCGCCGGCAGGTGCGCCAACGCGGCGAGGGTGGCCAGCCGGTGCTGGGCCCCGATCGAGGCGCGGAAACCACCTATCGAGCGCAGCGAGGCGCGGGCCACCGCCGAGGTGACCAGCCGGATGTCGGCACCCGAGCAGCGGTCGCCGAACAGCATCCACCTGATGCTCGGGGCCAGGGCGCGCAGCAGCGGACGGGGTGGCCGCCAGGAGCCGCACCGGGCCAGCACCCCCGCCCCGGTGGTCTCGGCGAGCCGGATCAGCCGGGCGATCCGCGGCGACAATCCGTACACGGTGTGGGTGTGCCCCTCGGCGGTGGTGGAGACGAAGACCAGTCCGGCCGTACGGGTGGCGAAGTGGGCGGGGTGCCGGTGGGCGTACTCCATCACGGTCATTCCGCCCATCGAGTGCCCGACGAGCACCACCGGCCCGGCCGGGTCGAGCTCGTCCAGCACCGCCGCGAGGTCGTCGCCGAGCTGGGCCAGGGTCGCCGTGCGCAGCGCCATGCAGCTGGACCGGCCGTGCCCCCGGGCGTCGTAGGTGACCACCCGGACCCGGTCGCCGAAGCGGCTGCGCAGGTCGGTGAGCTGCCGGTGCCAGGCCCGGCCGTCGAGCGTCCAGCCGTGCAGCAGGACCACTGTCACCTCGGCCCCGGCCGGGCCGGTCACCTCGACGTGCAGGCGTACCCCGTCGGGCAGCCGCAACTCCCACTGATCCGGCATCGCCACCTCCCAGGCACCCGGGACACATTCACCGGCGTAACCCGGCGGTAACACCGGCTACCCGACATCAGACCACGCCAACCGTGTCGGTGAGAAGATTCCCGACCCGCCCGCACACGGCCGGGCCGACGGTCAGGCTGGAGCCATGCCGAGTCCGCCCACCGGGGCCGCCCGGACCCCCGTGCCGCCGCCCGTCGCCGCCGGGCCGCCCCGTGCCGCCCGCACCCCCCGGGCGGCGCTGGCCGAGCTGCTCACCGGCAACCGGCGCTTCGTCAGCGGTCGGCCGGTGCACGGGCACGACGTGACCGCCGCCGCGGCCGTGGCCTCCGGCGACCAGCAGCCGTACGCGGTGCTGCTCGGCTGCATCGACTCACGGGTGCCGCTGGAGGCGATCTTCGACCAGACCTTCGGTTCGATCTGCGTGATCCGCACCGGGGGGCACGTGCTCGACCGGGCCGTGCGGGGCTCGATCGAGTACGTGGTGGCGCAGCTCGGGGTGACCCTGGTGATGGTGCTGGGGCACGAACGGTGCGGCGCGGTCGCCTCGACGGTGCAGAGCGTGCGGACGGGACGGCGTCCGGACGGTGACCTGGGCTACCTGGTCGAGCGGATCACCCCGGCGGTGACCGAGGCGGGTCCGCACGACCCGGCCGTGCACCCCCTGGCCGTACGCCGGCACGTGCGCCGTACCGTGCGGGCGCTGCGCGCCGACGACATGCTGGCCGGCCCGGTCGCGGCGGGTGCGGTGGACGTCGTCGGCGCCCTGTACGACCTGGACACCGGCGAGGTCACCCTGCTCGACGACGGGGCCTGACCCGGTGGGCGCAGACGCGGAACCGCCCGCCGGGTTACCCGACGGGCGGTTCCGGATGTGCTCGGGGGAGGGCTCAGCCCTCGAAGACGCCGGCCTCGACGAGACGCTTCTCGGTCTTGTCCCACCCGTGGTCGGGGTGGGTGGCGGCGAGGTTGCTGATCTCGGCGCGGATCTTGGCGGCGTGACCGGCGGTGGCCAGCGTCCGGATCTCCTCGACGAAGGCGTCGGAGTCGGTACGCAGGTGGGCGGTCTTGCCGTTGGTCAGGTTCCGCACGTAGGCGTGCTTGCCGCCGTTGAGCGGGATGAGGTACTTGAACTCGCCCAGCACGCTGAGGGCGCCACCCTGGCCAGCCTGGCCGGCCCGGACTGACGCGCGCGCGGTCTTCGAGGTGTTGCTCGCCACGGAGATGCTCCTTGCAAGACGTACGGGAGGACGGGGAACGTCCGGGGGCTGTAGCGGGTGACGCCCGGTGGTCGTCTGACGCTCGGTGGTCGTCGGACGCCCGGGTGGGTCGTCGGCCCGCGAAGTGGTGCGACGGCACAGAACCGCCCAGAGAAATATACACGACCACGGTGCCTGGCAGCTCACCGTGCCCGTCGGAGTGCACAACCCGGGTCACCGGTCCGGGTATTTCCCGGCGGCGAATTTTCCGATTCCCTGGCGCACCATCCGTCACAGCAGTCATCATGTGTGGCAACAGCCACTCGGGTGTCGAGGTCGTAGGGGAAGACGCACCTCGCCCTCCGGGAGGTCACCGTGCCAACGCGTGGCGTCGTATACGTCCACTCGACCCCGCTCGCCGTGTGCTCACACGTCGAGTGGGCGATCGCGCGCGTCCTCGCCGCGCCGGTCAACCTGCACTGGACGGCCCAGCCCGTCGATCCCGGCGCCCGCCGGGCCGAGTGCGGATGGACCGGTCGGCCGGGGACGGGTGCCGAGCTGGCTGCTGCCCTGAGGCAGTGGCCCATGATCCGTTTCGAGGTGACCGAGGAACCCAGTACCGGCGCGGACGGCGAACGCTTCATGCACGTGCCCGGCCGGGGCCTGTTCCGGGCCGCGGTGGGCGCGGCCGGCGACATCCAGCTCGGCGAGGACCGGCTGCGCAGCATCATGGCGTCGGTACGCCCGGAGGCTCTCGCGCACGCGCTGGACAAGGCGATGGGCACCGCCTGGGACGCCGAGCTGGAGCCCTACCGCTACGCCGGGGACGGCGCGCCGGTGACCCTGCTGACCCGGGTCGGCTGACCGCGGCCCCGCCGCTCACCGTGCGGGCGGCCCTCGGCAGTCTCGGTGCCTCCTCGGGCGCTGCACCGACGCCGGTCTCCATGACCGCTGCCCTCCCGAAGCACGGTCCCGCAGAGAGCTCTATGCCTGTCCGTCATATTTATGACGGACAGGCATAGAGCTCGTCGAGAAGTTGTCCCGCACCCGAGGCGCACGCCGGGTCGGGCCCGGGTGAATCCGCTCACCCGCACCGGCCGCGTCCCGCCCGGGAAACGCCCGGGAGCCGGACACCCGGTCGGGGACGGGCACGCCGTGCCCACCGCCTGACCTGGCCGGGTTGCCGCTGATCTCCGGCGCGGGTTGGATGGGCCGGGTGCCGATCTCCCCGCGACGTGCCGGCGTCGCCGTCACCGCCCTGACCGCGCTGCTCGCCTCCGGATGTGCGGGGGAGGGGCAGGCTCCCGCGCCGGTCCGCCCCGAAGCCACCCCGACGGCCACGGCGACCGTCGTCCCGTCCGCCGCCGACGACCCGGCCGGCCGGGCCGCCGCGCTGGCCGGCACGCTCGGTGACGAGGACCTGGTGGGCCAGGTGCTGATGCCCTACGCGTACGGCAGCTCGGCGACGACGGTGACCCCCGGTTCGGCCGCCGGCAACCAGGCCCTCGCCGGGGTCGACACCCCGGCCGAGATGATCGCGAAGTACCGGCTGGGCGGGCTGATCCTGGTCGGGTTCAGCGCCGACGATCCCACCTCGGGCAACCAGTCGACCACCAACGTCGACAACCCGGCGCAGGTGAAGAAGCTGACCGCCGGGCTGCGCGAGGCCGCCGGGAAGCTGGCCGCCGGCCCGGCGCCGTTCCTGGTCGGCACCGACCAGGAGTACGGCGTGGTCACCCGGATCACCGACGGGGTGACCACGCTGCCCAGCGCGCTGGCCGCCGGGGCGGCCGACGACCCGGCCCGCACCGAGGCCGCCTGGAAGGCCGCCGGCACCGAACTGGCGGCGATGGGGGTGAACCTGGACTTCGCCCCGGTCGCCGACGTCCTGGCCACCCGCAGCACGGTCATCGGCTCGCGGTCCTTCGGCGCCGACCCGAAGCGGGCCGCCGCGCAGGTCGCAGGCGCGGTCCAGGGGTTGCAGAGCGCCGGGGTGGCGGCCAGCGTCAAGCACTTCCCCGGGCACGGGCTCAGCGCCGCCGACTCGCACCAGGAGGTCCCGGTGGTCGGCCAGTCCCGGGCCGAGCTGGACGGCACCGCCTTCCCGCCGTTCCGGGCCGGTATCGACGCCGGGGCGATGGCGGTGATGTCGGCGCACCTCGACGTCACCGCCGTGGACCCGGGCACCCCGGCCACCTTCTCCCACAAGCTGCTCACCGACGTGCTGCGGGGCGAGCTGGGCTTCCAGGGGGTGGTGATCACCGACGGGATGAACATGCCGCCGGCCAAGCGCTACCCGCCGGGCGAGGCGGCGGTGAAGGCCCTGCTCGCCGGCAACGACCTGATCCTGATGACCCCGAACGTCGGCCAGGCGTACGACGGGCTGCTGGCCGCGCTGCGCGACGGCACGCTGCCCCGGGACCGGCTGGTGGCGGCGGTCACCCGGGTGTTGACCATGAAGTTCCGGCTCGCCGACCGGCCGACGCCGGCGATGTCCACGCTCGACAGCGCCCCGCACCGGGCCGCCGCCACCGCGCTGGCCGCAGCGGCGGTCACCCAGCTGCGCGGGAAGTGCGGCGTCGCGGTGTCCGGCCCGGTCACCGTCACCACCTCCGACGGGCGGGACCGGACCCGGGCGGCGCTCACCGCGGCGTTGACCGACGCGGGCGTGCGGGTGGTGGCCAAGGGCGGCACCCGGGTCCACCTGGTCGGCTACGGCGACGGCCCGAAGGATCTCGCCGCCGACGCGGCGGTCACCGTGGCGATGGACACCCCGTACGTGTTGGAGCAGGCGACCTCGCCGACCCTGCTGGCTACCTATTCGTCCAGCCGGGCCTCGATGACCGCGCTCGCCGGGGTGCTGGCCGGCAAGGCCCGTCCGACCGGCCGTTCCCCGGTGCCGCTGACCGGGCTGCCCGCCACCAGCTGCCCGGCCTGACCCCCGGACACCGGCGTGGCCGGCCGCCGACGGAGGTCGACGGCCGGCCACGGTCGGCACGGTGCTGGACGGGTCAGTTCAGCGGGACCTGCTGGGCCACGGCCGCGCCACCGGACTCGAAGGCCGCCAGCAGCGACGTCGGGGTGCCCCCGCTGACCGGGACCGTCACGGTGACCCGGTCACCGGCGGCCAGCCGTACGGTGTGCTCGCCCCGCGCCGTGTCGCCGTCCCAGGCGTACAGGTAGGCGGTGCCGGCCCGGTCGGCACGCAGGGTGACCTGCACGCCGTCGGTGACCCGGTGGGCCGAGGTCAGCCGCAGCGCCGAGTTCTTCAGCCGGGGCACGGCGGCCGGGGCCACCCCGTCCACGGCCGACTGGGCGATGGTCTGCGGGCTGTGCACGCTCCGCGCGGCGGTGTCCGGGAACACCGGCTTGCTGGGCTGCCGGGCCGCCGGCTGGTAACCGGGCAGGGTGGCCAGACCGTAGCGGTACGGGTCGGCCCGGACCCCGGTGAAGGTGGACCAGCCCAGCCGGGACTGCGAGCTGAGGTCCTGGGTGTCCGAGTCGTAGACCAGCACGTTGAAGCCCATCCGGGCCGGGTCCACCGCGTCGGGCAGCACCGCGAACGGGATCATCGTCTCGATGGTGTACCCGGTGTACGGGGAGCTGACCTTGCTGACCACGGTCATCCCGGGTGCGGTGGTCGCCCCCGGGCCCTGCCGGTTGTCGGCGTCGCGCTGCCAGCAGGGCGGGTCGCCGTTGGCCGGGTCGTCGGTGATCGGGAAGATGCCGGCCTTGAACGCGGTGGAGGTGTCCGTCGAGTTCCCCTTCGGGTCGACGATGATCTCCACGCTGTCGGTGCGGCGCTGCCGCTTGCAGTCCTGCGGAACCACCTTCTTGCCCAGCACGTCGTCGGTGACCTGGACGATCACCTTCAGCCCTTCGGCGGTCCAGGCGATCCGACCGGTCGCCGAGGCGTCCTGCGCAGTGGTGACCTGCCCCTCCCAGATGCGGGAGAAGTCCAGCTCCGGGCCGGGGTACTCGCCCGGCGAGGCGACCCCGTCGACGGTGCCGTCACCGGCGCGCGGGACCTCGGTGGTGGGCACGATCTCCAGCGCGCCGGTCTCCACGGTGCTGCCGGCGGCGCTGGTGGTGGTGATGGTGATGCCGTAGTCCCCGTCCGTGCCGCCCTCGTTGGCGGTCGGCAGGGTGGCGTCGGAGTTGGTGACGGTGAAGGTGACCGAGCCGGTCGCGCCGGGGGCCAGCGCGGGGTAGCTCTTGGTGGCCGCGTCGGCGGTGAAGCCGGCCGGCAGGCCGAGGGTGACGGTGCCGTCGCGGCTGACCCGACCGTGGTTGCGCAGGTCGATCCGGACCGACCGCTGCTTTCCGGAGCCGATGGTGAGCACCGGCTTGATCAGGGTGTCCAGCTGCGGGTATCCGCCGTCGCCGGCCCAGTCGCGGAAGATGCCGACCTCGGGCAGCGGCTCCAGGGTGCCGCGTACGTCGGCGACCACCCGGACGGCCCGGTCGGTGCGCCCGACACCCTGGCGGGTGGTCAGGGTGGCCCCGATGAGCTGCTGCTGATTGGTGTCGGCGTCGGCCGGGACGGTGACGGTGAACTTCCGGGTCCGCTCCTTGCCCGACGGCACGTCGTTGTTGAGCACGCCGGAGCCCTTGGCCTTCCAGCCCGCCGGCAGCCGCAGGTCGATCCGGGGCTTGACCAGGGCACGGTTGTGCGGGGCGCGCAGGTGCGCGGTGACCTCGACGGTCGAGCCGGGGGCCAGGTCGAACCGGTCGGTGGTGAGGTACAGCTCGGTGCCCTTGGGCAGGCCACCGGTCGCCGGCGGCAGCACCGAGCCGCGCAGGATCGCCTCCGGGGAGGTGTCCGCCGGGTCGTACGGGACGCGGCTGTCGACCAGGGTGTAGAAGTCGCAGCGGATCCTCGTCGGGTCGGTGGGGGCGGCGGCGGTGCCGGCCCAGCCCTGGGTGACGTACTCCCGGCGGGCGTCCACCTCGATCTCGGCCCAGGTCTTCCCGCTGGCGCTTCCGGTGCCCTCCCAGACGCCGAAGACCTGGTCGGTCGGGACGGTCGGGGTGAAGCTGGTCGCGCACTGCGGGCCGGCGGCGGAGCTGCCGGTGCCGCCGGTACGCAGGAACTTCGCGGCCCGGAACGGGGTGAGGCCCTCGGCGCTGAGCTGCTCGGGGAACGCGTTCGGGTCGGCGGCGGCGTGGAACGCCTCGGCGGCGAACCGGGCGGCCTGCTGGTGGTTGCCGTGGTTGCCCGGGGTCGGCGACGGGTTCATCGTCATGATGATCTCGGGCTTCGTCGTCCGGATCACCCGGACGATCTGGGCCAGGGTGTCGTCGTGCCCCCAGATCTGCTCGGACAGCGGGGCGGAGGCGGTGTACCAGAAGTCGACCCGGTCGAGGTTGTAGAGGTTCTCCACGCCGGCCTTGCCGATCGCGGTGCGTTCCTCCCGCTCGCGGATGATGCCCAGCGGCGGGCCCTCCTCCAGGCCGACGGCGTTGCCGCCGCCCTCACCCCGGGTGATGGTGACGACGCCGGCCTTGGCGCCGTACTTCTCCTTCCACTGGCCCAGGGTGGCGAGGCTGCCGGCCTCGTCGTCGGGGTGGGCGCTGACGAAGAGCACGTCGAGGTCGACGGCCTTGGCGGGGCGCACGTCGGCCGGGGCGGCGACGGCGGTGGCGGGCGCCCCGGCCACGGCCAGGGCGAGTGCGGTGGGTAGCAGGAAACCCTTGATGCGCATGCAGATCCTTCCGGGACCACGATGTCCGGGCAGCGACCGTCCGCGTCGGACGCTGGGCGTCGGACGCGGGGTCGTCGGTGGACGGTGAGGCGGCGGGAACGGGAACGGTGGGCGTCGTCGGACGCGGTGCACCGGGTACGGCAGCGGTACGGGTTCCGTACACACTGGAAGGCCTTCGCCCGGTGACGCTAGGGACCAGCGCGGCGGCACGTCAATGCTTTGGAAGGTATTTCTTCCTTTGCAGAAGAAATAAAGAGGGTGGTGTCCGGGATGTCCTACGGTGCGCCGGAACGGTGACCCGAACCCGCCCAACGCTTCCAATTGCGGACGTTTTTGCTGCTCCGACGGTCTGAGGTGGCCCGGCTGAGACGGACTTGTTACTTGACTCTTTAATTCGTTCGCCGTAGGAAGGAAGTGTGACAGACGTGGTGACGCCACCAACGAGCCCGGTGAGCCGGGAGCGGTCGAAGGAGATCAAGCGGCTTTCCGTGATCTCCACCGCCCGCCAGGTCCGGGTGCTCTCCCGGGCCGAGCTGACCGAGCTCACCGGCCTGAGCCCTGCCACGCTCACCCCGCTGGTGCGGGATCTGATCGCCGAGGGATACCTGATCGAACGCGGTCCGGGCACCTCACGGTCCGGCCGCCCCCGGGCGATGCTGGAGTTCAACCCCCGCGCCGAACTGGTCGCCGCCGTCTCGCTGGAGCCGTCGAGGATCAGCTGCGAGATCGCCGACAGCGACGGCGCGGTGGTCGCCCACCGCGCGGTCCGGCTGACCGGCGACATCGTCGACACCATCTGCCGGTCGGTGCCCGAACTGGCCGGCGACGGACTGCCCGCGCTGCGCGGGGTGGCCATCGCCGCGCCCGGCGTCATCTCCGGCGGCGCGGTCCGGCTCGCCCCCTCGGTCGGCCTGATCGAGGGCCGCCCGATAGGGGAGTCGGTCCAGCGGACGCTCGGCGTGCCCGTGGTGGTGGACAACGACGTCAACCTGATGGCGGCCGGCGAACACGCCGCCGGCGCCGGCACCGACGTCGCCGACCTGCTGCTGCTGCACGTCGCCGACGGCATCGGCGCGGGCCTGGTGCTCGACGGCCAGGTCCGGCGGGGCGCCCGGGGCGCGGCCGGCGAGGTCGGTTTCCTGCCGCTGGACCCGGCCGACCGGGGACACGACGGGATCGGCCCGTTCGAGGCGCGCTGGTCGGAGAACGCGATCGCCGAGCGGGTGGTCGCGCTGGCCCCCGGCCGCCGCCCCGACTCGCCGGTGCGCGCGCTGGTCGAGCTGGCCGCCGACGACCCGCGCGCCGCCGGCTACCTCGACGAACTGCTGCACGCCTGGTCCCGGCTGATCGTCTCCTGCGTCTGCGTGATCGACCCGGGGCGGGTGCTGCTCAGCGGTGCCGCCGCCGAACTCGACGACGCCGCCGTCGGCCGGCTCCAGGACCTGGTCACCGCCGCCGCACCCAGCACCACCGAGGTACGCCGGGCCGTGCTCGGCGACCGGGCGGTGCTGCACGGCGCGGTCAGCTACGCCCTCTCGGCCGCCGCCGCCGGGCTGCCCACCCTGTTGCCAGCCCCTTGACCTGCTCGAACCGCTGATTCTCCCGCCCACACCCCTCGGAGGTACCCCATGAGACGTCGACTTCTGCTCGCCGGAGCGCTCGCCACCGTCCTCGCCGCCGGCACCGCCTGCGGCGGCGGCTCGGACGACACCGCGGCCGGTGAGACGGAGAAGCTGACGATCTACACCGCCCGCGACAAGAAGGTCTCCACCTTCGTCGTGGACAAGTTCACCGCCAAGTACCCCGAGTACAAGGGGAAGGTGGAGATCCTCAACCTGGGCGCCCAGGAGATCCTGGAGCGGGTCCGGGCCGAGAAGGCCAACCCGCAGGCCGACGTCTGGTGGGGCGGCACCCAGCAGGGGCTGGCCGCCGGCGCCGGCGAGGACCTGCTCGCCGCCTGGCAGCCCGCGTTCGCCGGCAAGATGGACGCCAAGTACAAGGACGCCGAGGGCCGCTGGTTCGGGGAGATCCTGCTGCCCGAGGTCATCATGTACAACAACAAGGCGCTCACCCCGGAGCAGGCCCCGAAGGACTGGGACGACCTGCTGAAGCCGGAGTGGAAGGACAAGATCGTCATCCGTGACGTGGCCGCCTCGGGCACCATGCGGTCGATCTACGCCGCGATGATCATGCGGCAGTCGCCGGACGGCAGCAACCCGCAGCCCGGCTACGACTGGCTCAAGAAGCTCGACGCCAACACCGGCGCGTACGCGGCCAACCCGGCCGACCTCTACCTCAAGCTCTCCCGCCAGCAGGGCACCCTGAGCGCCTGGAACCTCCAGGACATCCTGCTCCAGGCCAACCAGTCGAACATGCCGTTCGGCTACGTGATGCCGGCCTCCGGCGCCCCGGTGCTGGTCGACGGGCTCGCCGCGGTCAAGGGCGGCAACAGCGCCGGCGCGCAGAAGTTCATCGAGTTCCTCTTCGACGACACGCTGCGTGCCGACCTGGCCAAGGACTACTACCAGATCCCGGCCGTGGAGATCGCCCAGCAGCCGGAGTGGCTGGCCCAGCTCAACCTCAAGCCGCTCGACGTCAACTGGGACATCATCGGCAAGAACGAGACCGAGTGGATCAACCACTGGAACAGCCAGATCAAGAACAAGGGCTGACCTGATCGGGTGCCGGGGGCCGTCCCGCCCCCGGCACCGCCCGTCCCGCCACACCGCCCGGCCAGGTCCGGTACCGCATGAAGGAGAAGACATCATGATCGATGTCACGCTGGAGTCGGTGAGCAAGCGCTTCGCGCGTGCCGGCGACACCGCTGCCGTCGACGACGTCGACATCAGCATCGCCGCGGGGGAGTTCTTCACCCTGCTCGGCCCGAGCGGCTGCGGCAAGACCACCACCCTGCGGATGGTGGCCGGGTTCTACTTCCCCACCTCGGGGCGGATCCGGTTCGGCACGGAGGACGTCACCCACCGGCCGCCGAACAAGCGCGACACCGGCATGGTGTTCCAGAACTACGCCCTCTTCCCGCACATGTCCGTCGCGCAGAACGTCGCGTACGGGCTGAAGATCCGCAAGGTGGGGCGGGCCGAGTCCGCCCGGCGGATCACCGAGGCGCTCGGTCAGGTGCACCTCGCCGGCTACGGCGACCGCCGGATCGACCAGCTCTCCGGCGGCCAGCAGCAGCGGGTGGCGCTGGCCCGCGCCCTGGTCATCCGGCCGCGTACCCTGCTGCTCGACGAGCCGCTGTCCAACCTCGACGCCAAGCTGCGCGAGGAGACCCGGGTGGAGATCCGGCGCATCCAGCAGGAGGCCGGCACCACCGCCATCTACGTCACCCACGACCAGTCCGAGGCGATGGCGATGTCCGACCGGATCGCCGTCATGGAGTCCGGCCGGGTCCGGCAGATCGGCGCCCCGCAGGAGATCTACCACCGGCCGGCGACCGCCTTCGTGGCCCGGTTCATCGGCCGCAGCAACGTGCTCAGCCTGCCGGTGGTCACCGCCGCGGCCGAGACGGTCACCGTGGGCCTGCCCGACGGCAGCGAGACCGCCGTCGCCGCCCCCACCGACCACGGCCTGCGCGCCGGGGACACCGCCCTGGTCTCGGTACGCCCCGAGCACCTCGGGCTCACCTCGACCACCGAGGCCGGCGCGCTCCCCGGCCGGGTGACCGAGGTGGAGTTCACCGGCATGGCCACCAACCTCGTGGTCGAGGTGGCCGGCGAGCCGGTGCAGGTCGCCGCGATCGACGTCCCGGACGGCATCACCGTCGGCGACCAGGTCGGCCTGCGGCTCAACCGGCAGCGGATGTGGGTGGTGACCCCGTGACTACCATTCCCGCCACGCCGAGCCCGGCGACCGTGCCGCCGGTCACCCAGGACCCCGCCCCGCCGCCGGCCGCCCGGCCCCGGCGCGGCCTCAACGCCAACTCACCGTGGTTCCCGTACCTGCTGGTGTTCCCGCTGGCGCTGATCCTCTTCGGCTACGTGGTGCAGCCGATGTTCGCCACCTTCGCCGAGAGCGTCGGGGTGGACGGGGTGGCCAACTACACCGAGTTCGTCACCGGCACCGGGGTCGCCCGGTCGGCGCTGCTCACCTCGCTGGGCATTTCGGCGGCCAGCGTGCTGCTCTGCGGGATCGTCGGGGTGGCGATGGCCTTCCTGCTCAAGCGGTTCTCGTTTCCCGGCCGGCGGCTGATCGAGGCGATCATCCTGGTGCCGGCGGCGCTGCCGCCGCTGATCGGGGCGATCTCGTTCCAGCTGCTCTACAGCGAGACCGGCATCCTGCCGCGCGGCCTGCAACACCTGTTCGGCACCGAGAACCCGGTGCTGCCGTTCACCGGCATCGCCGGGGTGCTGGTGGTGCACACCTTCACCATGTACCCGTTCTTCTACCTCGCCGCCTCGGCAGCCCTGGTGGGGATGGACCCGTCGGTGGAGGAGGCGGCCTACAACCTGGGCGCGGGCCGGGTCCGGGTGTGGCGCACCGTGCTGCTGCCGATGCTCACCCCGGCGCTGGTCTCGGCGTCGCTGCTGGTCTTCATGACGTCGCTGGCGTCGTACACCGCGCCGTTGCTGTTCGGGGTGGACCGGACGATGACCATGCAGATCTACATCAACCGCACCAACGGCGACCTGCCGATGGCCTCGACCTACGCGTCGGTGCTGGCGGTGGCGTCGGTGCTGTTCCTGCTCGGGATGCGCTGGTACGAGGGGCGGCGCAGCTACCGTTCCCAGTCCAAGGGCGTCGCCTCGCACCGCCGGGAGATCACCAACCCGTTCGGCAAGTGGCTGGCGCTGCTGGCCTCGGTGCTGGCCACCCTGGTGCTGCTCGCCCCGGTGGCGACGATCGCCCTGGTCGCCTTCTCCCGGGACGGTTCGTGGACCACCGAGGTGATCCCGTCGGAGTACACCACCGCGAACTTCGTGACGATCTTCTCGGACCCGGGGGCGTACCGGCCGATCCTCAACTCGTTGCAGATGAGCCTGCTCGCCACGGTCGGCTGCGTGGTGGTCGGTGTGCTGATCGCGTACGCGGTGCGCCGGCTCGACTTCCGGGGCCGGGGGCTGCTCGACGTGGCGGTCATGCTGGCCTGGGCGCTGCCCGGCACGGTGGTGGCGATCAACCTGATCTCGGCGTTCAGCACGGGCAACGCGTTCAGCTTCGGCCAGGTGCTGATCGGCACCTTCTGGATCATGCCGTTGGCGTACTTCGTGCGGTTCCTGCCGCTGGTGTTCCGGTCGAGTTCGGCGACGCTGGCGCAGATCGACCCGTCGCTGGAGGAGGCGGCCCGCAATCTCGGCGCGCCCTGGTGGCGGGCGTTCGGCACGGTCACCCTGCGGCTGATGCTGCCGGGTGTGCTGGCCGGCGCGCTGCTCGCGTTCGTCAACGGGGTGGGCGAGTTCGTCGCCTCGGTGCTGATCTACACCTCGGAGACGGCACCCATCTCGGTCGAGATCAACAACCGGATGTACTCGTTCGAGGTCGGCACCGCCGCCGCGTACGGCATGCTCCAGGTGGTGTTGATCTTCGTGGTGATGGTGTTCTCCGGCCGCCTGCAG
Source organism: Micromonospora sp. S-DT3-3-22 (assembly GCF_015354745.1). Taxonomy (NCBI): domain Bacteria; kingdom Bacillati; phylum Actinomycetota; class Actinomycetes; order Micromonosporales; family Micromonosporaceae; genus Micromonospora; species Micromonospora sp. S-DT3-3-22. The sequence goes on along the minus strand of NZ_JACGMO010000035.1, from coordinate 29,371 downwards.
AACGGCGGCCGGGCCACCCGGGAGGCGGCGAAGTGGACGGCGTGACCTGGCCGGCCGGCGGCGGGCTGCTGCCCGCCACCCGGATTCCCGGCGGTGAGCTGGCCGCCGTCGCGGCGGCGGCCGACTACGCGGTGCTGCCCGTCGGCGCCGTCGAGTGGCACGGCCCGCACCTGCCGCTCGGCACCGACCTGATCCTCGCCGAGGGCTTCGCCGCCGAGGCCGGCGGCGCATCCGCCCCGGCCGCCGGGGCCGGCGACGCTGCCGGTCCGGCCGCCGGGGCCGCGTCCGCCGCCGGCTCCTTGGGGGATACGACCACCGGCCTTCCCGGGCCGCGCGGGGTGCTCTTCCCGGCGGTGCCGTACGCGGCCTGCCCGGGGCAGACCCGGCCCTGGCCGGGGACGGTGTCGATCCGGCCGGAGATCGCCGTCGGCTATCTCGCCGACGTGATCGAGGGGATCGTCGCCGCCGGTTTTCCCCGGCTGCTGATCGTCAACGGGCACGACGCCAACATGTCCACCGTCCGGGCCGCGATGGAGTGGGTCTCCGGCCGACGCACCGCCAGCCTGCTGCTGGTCAACTGGTTCCAGCTGGTCACCCCGGCGGAGACCACCGAGCTGTACGGGCCGCTGACCGCCCGGGGGCACGGCGGCGCGTACGAGACCTCCGGGGTGCTCGGGTTCGATCCCGGCGCGGTCCGCCTCGACGCCGTGACCGACCTGCCGCCGAAGCCGAAGCTGCCGGTGGGCCACCCGTACGTGCTGGTCGAGTCCCGGCCCGACCCGTGGCAGGGCTGGTCCGGGCACATCTCGTTGGCGTCCGAGGCGGCCGGCCGGCAGGTGCGGGCCACGGCCGGCGCGCGGCTGCGGGACATCGTCGCGGCCTGGGTGGCCGCCCCGCCGCCCGCCCCACCCACCGCCGACCCGCTGCCCGACAGCCCGGCCCCGACGGCCGGGCCGACCACGACGGCCGGTGACCCGACGGCGGCGGACGGGGCGACCGGGGGAGACCGATGAGCGTGGACCGGGGACTCGACATCGTCGACTTCCACCTGCACTTCCGGATCGGCACCGACGAGACGATCCACGCCTGCGAGGACGCCGCCGGGATGCACCCGGGCGGGGAGCACGAGCGGGCCGTCCGGGCCGCCGGGTCCGCCCCGTACGCGAAGGCGTGGCGGCAGGCGTGGAGCTTCCCCGACCCGGAGCCCCCCGCCGCCCGCTGGCAGGACGAGGCCGACCGGTGGGCCGACGAGCTGCGTGCGGTGCGGGTACGCCGGGCCGTCTTCGTCACCGGCGGCGGCAACGACACCGTCGCCGACGTCGTCGACCGGCACCCGGACCTGCTGCTCGGCTTCGCCCACCACGACCCGTACGGCCCCGACGCCGCCGCCGAACTGGAACGTGCGGTGACCGAACGGGGCCTGCGCGGGCTGAAGCTGTTCGCCCCGCTGCTGCGCGGCCCGCTGGACCACGCCGACCTGGACCCGCTCTGGTCCACCGCCCAGCGCCTCGGGGTGCCGGTGCTGATCCACATCGGCCACTACGGCAGCGCCGGTGGCCTCTCCTTCGGCCGGTACGGCGGCCCCGACGAGCTGGCCCGGATAGCCCGCCGGTTCCCCGAGTTGAACGTGGTGGTGCCGCACTTCGGCGTCCAGCACGTGCAGGATCTCCTCTTCGCCGCCTGGGGCTGCCCCAACATCCACGTCGACACCTCCGGCTCCAACCAGTGGGTGCGCTGGATGCCGTACAAGCTGACGCTGGAGGACCTGTTCCGCCGCTGCTACGAGACGATCGGCCCGCAGCGCATCGTGTACGGCAGCGACTCGTCGTGGTTCCCGCGCGGCTACGTCACCCGCTACCTCGACGACCAGTTGCGGGTCTGCCGCGAGCTGGGGATGCCCGACGACCACCTCCGCGCGATCTTCGCCGGTAACGCCGAACGGCTGCTCGGCCTGACCGACCGACCAGCCGAGAACCCGGGAACCGGCCCCCGCGCCGCGTCCCGGCCCGGAAGGAAGTAAGGAACCGCCATGAGCGAGCTGACCACCTACCAGCGGCACCACCTGGCCCCGACCTACGACCACCACGTCGGCCACCTGTACCCGGCGATGGTGCGCGCCAGCCAGGCACACGTGGTGATGCTGACCGAGCAGGGCCTCATCCCGGCCGAGCGGGGGGCCCGGCTGCTGCGCGGGCTGGCCGCGCTGCGCGCCGACGACAGCCCCGCCCCGGCGTTCGACGGCAGCTTCGAGGACACCTACTACCTGCTGGAGAAGACCCTCGCGCAGGCGTGCGGCCTGCCCGCGTCCGAACTGGACGTGCAGATGGCCCGCAGCCGTAACGACCTGGACGCCGGGGTGTTCCGGATGCTCCTGCGCGACCAGCTGCTCGGGGTGCTGGACCGGGTGCTGGTCACCGGCGTGACCGCGCTGGACGCCGCCGACCGGTACGCCGACGTGGTGATCACCGGCTACACCCACCGCCGGCCCGCCCAGCCCACCACCATCGGGCACGCCCTGGCCGGCTACGCCGAGGCGCTGGCCGGCGAGGCCGCCGCGTACGCCGACGTGATCGACCAGCTCAACGTCTCGCCGCTGGGCTCCTGCGCGTTCGCCGGCACCGACCTGGACATCGCCCCGGCCCGGGTGGCCGAGCTGCTCGGCTTCGACGGCCTGGTGACCAACTCCTACGAGGCCGTCGCCGGCGCCGACCACCTGGTGCGGGTCGGCACCCTCAACGCGCAGGCCCTGGCCACCGGCGCCCGGCTCGCCCGCACCCTGATGGACTGGCTGACCTGGCAGTGGGTGGCCACCCCCGGGGACTTCACCCAGGGCAGCAGCATCATGCCGCAGAAGCGCAACCCGGTGGTGCTGGAGCACCTGGTGTCGATGGCCGGCGCGAGCGCCGCCGACGCCGCGTCGGTGCTCAACAACGTCGGGGCGGCCTGGTGGGAGGACTCCAACAACGCCACCACCGACGTGCAGGTCCGGCTCTGGGACAGCAACGACCGGGCGGAACGGTTCTTCGCCCTGGTCGGCGGCTTCCTCGCCGAACTGGAGCCGCTGCACCCGCCGACCCGGGAGGAGATCGTCGCGTCGGGGGCCACCACCACCGCGGCGGCCGACGCGTTGACCCGGCACGGGGTGCCGTTCCGGGCCGCCCACTCGGTCGTCGGCCGGCTGGTCCGCGCCGGTGCGCCGGGCACCTGGACCGCCGAGGGGGTCCGGGCCGCCGCCGACGGGCTGGTCGACGGGCTCACCGACGCCGCCGTCGCCGACCTGATCGCCGCCGCCGTCGACCCCGAACTGGTGCTCGACCGGGCGCAGGTGGACGGGCCCGGCGCCGCCGCCGTCCGCGCCCAGGTGGCGACCCTGCGGGTCGCGTTCACCGGTGTCGCCGACCGGCTCGCCGTGACCCGGGACCGGCTGGCCCGCGCCGACGAGGCGCTGGATGCGGTCGCCGCCGAGGTGGCCGGCCGGTGAGCGCGCCGATCGGGCGACCCGGTGGCCGCCGGCCCGTGCGGCCGGGCGGCACACCGTCGCGGAGACGACCGGCGGACACGGCGGTGACGGGGCGGTGGACCAGGTGAGCGTACGGCTGGCCGGCCGGGCCGCCGCCGGCACCCGGACCGGGGAACTGCTGCTCGGCATCGACTTCGGCGGGACCAAGATGGCCGTCGGGGTGGCCGACGACACCGGTCGGCTGCTGGCCCACCGGCGGATCGCCACGCACGCCGAACAGGGTGCCCCGCAGGCGTTGGACCGGGCCCTGGAGTTGGCCGCCGCGCTGGTCGCCGAGGTCGGCGGGCCGCTGGTGGCGGCCGGGGTGGCCTCGCCCGGTGTGGTCCGCCCCGACGGCATCGACCTGGCCCCGAACGTGCCCGGCTGGGAACGGTTGCGCCTGGCCGACGCCGTCTCCGACGCCCTCGGGGTGACCCGGGTGGCGGTCGACAACGACCTGAACGCCGCCGCCCTGGCCGAGCTGCGGCTCGGTGCGCTGCGCGACGCCGACCCCGGCCTGGTGGTCGGGATCGGCACCGGCGTGGCGGCGGCGGTCACCGTCGGCGGCCGGGTCCTCGCCGGGCACCGGGGCGCGGCCGGCGAGATCGGCTACGCGGTGGCCGGCGGACCGTGGCCGGGCACCATGCTGGAGCTGGACTTCTCCGGCCGGGCGCTGGACCGGTTGGCCGACGAACTGGGGGTGGCCGGGCAGGCGGCCGGGCTGGCCGCTGCCGCCGAGCTGCCCGGTGCGGCCCGCGACGCGCTCGCCGCCCGGGTCGACGAGCTGGCTCGGCACCTGGTCACCTGCTGCCTGCTGCTCGATCCGCAGCGGGTGGTGCTGGTGGGCGGGGTGGCCGGCAGCGCGCTGATCCGGGGGCTGCTCGTCGACCGGCTGGCCGAGGTGCTCCCGCACCGCCCCGACGTGGTGCTGTCCCGGTTCGCCGACGACGCGGCGCTGCTGGGTGCGGTGACCCTGGCCCGGGAGGCGGTGCCGGCGCCCCGCTGACCGGATCACCTGGGCGTCCGGACCGCGAGGGGCGGACCGGTCGGACCGCGTGTCCGGCCCGCGAAGGGGGCGGGCCGGACACCCGGTGCGGGGGCGGGTCAGAACGTGGGCGGGGTGGTGCTGGTCGGGGTGAGCACCCCACCGGCCCGGGTACGGACGGCGTGGGCCGCCGCCGCCGCGTTGCGGACCACCTTGGCGGTGTCGTGGCTGACCATGGTCCGGTTCTGCTTCACGATCCGGCCGTCGATGAGCACGGTGTCGATGTTGGCGGGGGTGGCCGAGCGGACCAGGGTCGACTCCAGGTCCCCGATGGGGGCGATGTTCAGGTCGTCCGCCCGGATCAGGACGATGTCGGCCCGCTTGCCGGGGGTGATCGATCCGGTCACGTCGGCGAGACCCAGCGCCTTCGCGCCGTTGATGGTCGCCATCTCGATCGCCTGCCGGAACACCACCGGCGGCAGCGTCGCGGTGTCCGTGCCCACCCACGGGATGCCCAGGTTCCAGGCGACGTTCATCGACTCGAACATGTTGATCGGGGCGAGCGAGCTGGCGTCGAAGGACAACGAGACGGTGATCCCGGCGGCCAGCATCCGCAGCAGCTGCCCGTGGAAGCCGCCGGCCGTGCCGAGGCGTAGCTCGGAGTGGACCGAGAAGCTGACCGGGGCGTCGGTGCGGACCATCGCCTGCCGGTCCGCCTCGTCGAACGGCAGGGCGTGGCAGAGCAGGAAGTCGGGCCCGAGGAAACCCATCCGCTCCAGGTCGGCGGCGTGCACGGCCGTCGTCGGGCCCTGCCCGGAGTGCACCGAGACCGGCAGCTTCCGCTTCCTGACCTCGGCCATCTCGGTCAGGAAGGTGGGCAGTTGGCCGGGGCCGCGCAGGTTCACCCCGAGGTGCACCAGCCCGTCGAACGGCGACTTCTTGCCGAACCAGGTGGACGTGACCCGGTCGATGTCGGCGAAGTCGATCGGCTGGGTGGCCGGCTGGCCGTCCCGGTGGCCGTACGAGTAGCGCGCCCGGACCAGGCCGTCGGCGTGCGCGTGCAACTCCGCGTCGGCGTACTCCGGCCCGCGTACGTTGTGCGCCCAGTTGTTGACGGTGGTGATGCCGGCGCTCGCGCACTCGACCAGACCGAGCAGCACGCTGTGGTAGAAGTCGTCCGGTTGGTAGGCGGCGACCGTGGCCGACTTCGCCGCGAAGTACTCGAATCCGGTGGAGACGAAGTTGCGGCCCAGCGCGCTCCACATGTGGTAGTGCGTCTCCACGAAGCCGGGCATCGCGATCATCTTCGAGGCGTTGATGACCTGGGCACCCCGGGCCCGCAGGCTCGGGCCGACCTGGACGATCCGCCCGTCGAGCACCTCGATGTCGGCCCGTGCCCGGTTGCCGATCACGGGATCGACGGAGACCAACGCCGCGTTCCTGATCAGGTAGTGCCCCCGCTCCGGACGCCAGCCCGGGGCACGGCCCGGCCGGTGCGGCCCGGGGGAGGCGGCGTGGGCCGGCGCGGGCAGGGCGAGTGGTGACACGGCGGCGGCTCCGGCGGCGGCCAGCAGGGCGCGTCGGCCGAGCAGTGGTGCGGGAGCGGGCCTGCCGCACTCGTCGAAGAGTGCCGTTGTGTGGTCGTCGCCGTTCTCCGGCGTCAGGGCTGTGTCCGGGGTGTGAGGCATGCGGGCAAGCTAGGAAGAGGCGATTTCCGCGAAATTTCCGACCGGCTAGTATCCGGTGAACGCGCTGGTCCCGACCGGATGCTGAGAAGATCAGCGGCGGCCCACCACCCGTCGACAGGCCCCGCTCGCCCACCGTCACCCGACGGCCCACCAACCCCGGAGTGCCGGGGTCGGTGGGCCGGTGGTGCCGTCAGGGGCGGGTGAAGACCAGGGCGACGTTGTGACCGCCGAAGCCGAACGAGTTGTTCAGCGCGGCGGGCACGTCCAGGTGGCGGACCTTGTTCGCGGCCACGTCCATGTCCAGACCGTCGTCCGGGTCGTCCAGGTTGATCGTCGGCGGGATGACGCCGTCGCGGATGGTCAGGATCGTGGCGATCGACTCCAACGCGCCGGCCGCGCCGAGCAGGTGCCCGGTCATCGACTTGGTGGCGGTCAGCACCGGGTGGTCGCCGAGCGCCCGGTGCAGCGCCTTGATCTCGGCGAGGTCGCCCACCGGGGTCGAGGTGGCGTGCGCGTTGACGTGCACGATGTCGGCCTTGGCCACGTCGGCGTCGGCGATCGCCTTGGCGATGGCCCGGATCGCGCCGGCCCCCTCGGGGTGCGGCTGCACGATGTCGTACCCGTCGGAGGTGATGCCCGCTCCGGCGAGCCGGGCGTAGACGTGCGCGCCCCGGGCGGCGGCGTGGTCGGCCCGCTCCAGCACCAGGATGCCGGCGCCCTCACCGAGGACGAAGCCGTCGCGGCCCTTGTCCCACGGGCGGGAGGCCTGCTCCGGCTCGTCGTTGCGGGTCGACATGGCCCGCATGGAGCTGAACCCGGCGATCGGCAGCGGGTGGATGACCGCCTCGGTGCCGCCGGCCACCACCACGTCGGCCCGACCGGACCGGATCATGTCGAGGCCGAGCGCGATCGCCTCCGCGCCGGTCGCGCAGGCGCTCGCCACCGAGTGCACCCCGGCCTGCGCGCCCAGCTCCAACCCCACCCAGGCGGCGGGGCCGTTCGGCATCAGCATCGGGATGGTGTGCGGGGAGACCCGGCGCGGGCCGGACGCCTCCAGGATGTCGTCCTGGGCGAGCAGCGTCAGGGCGCCACCGATGCCGGAGCCGACACTGGCCCCCAACCGCTCCGGGTCCAGCCCGGAGTCGGCGAGCCCCGAGTCCGCCCAGGCCTGCTGCGCCGCGATCAGCGCGATCGCCTCGGAACGGTCCAGCCGGCGCAGCTTGACCCGGTCCAGCACCTCGCTCGGATCGACCGCGAGCTGGGCGGCGATCCGGACCGGGAGCTGGCCGGCCCACTCCTGGGTGAGCGGACTCACCCCGGAGCGGCCGGCGAGCATGGCATCCCAGGTCGACGCGACGTCCCCGCCCAGCGGGGTGGTCGCGCCGAGCCCGGTGACGACGACGTCGACGTGACTCATCTCAGGACTGCGCCTCGATGAAGCTGACGGCGTCCCCGACGGTCTTCAGGTTCTGCACCTCGTTGTCCGGGATCTTGACGCCGAACTTCTCCTCGGCGGCGACCACGACCTCCACCATGGAGAGCGAGTCGACGTCGAGGTCGTCGGTGAAGGACTTCCCCTCGGCCACGTCGTCCGGGTTCACCCCGGCAACCTCTTCGAGGATCTCGGCGAGGCCGGAGGTGATCTCGTCACGGGTCATTACGGTGGGTTCCTCTCATCGGGGTTTGTTCTCCGCCGGCTGGCGGTGCGCCGCGGTCGCCGACCGCGTCGGGTCTCAGGGGCAGCGGACGACCTGACCGGCGTAGGTCAGCCCGCCGCCGAAGCCGAACAGCAGCACCGGCGCGCCCGAGGGCACCTCCCGCCGCTCGACCAGCTTGGACAGGGCCAGCGGCACGCTCGCCGCCGAGGTGTTGCCGGACTCGACGATGTCCTTGGCGATGATCGCCTGCGGGATGTTCAGCCGCTTGGCGATGCCGTCGATGATCCGCGAGTTGGCCTGGTGCGGCACGAACGCGGCCAGCTCGGACGGGTCGACGCCGGCCTTCTCGCACGCCTGCAGCGCCAGCGGGGCCAGCGCGGTGGTGGCCCAGCGGAACACCGACTGCCCCTCCTGCGCGATGTACGGCCGCCAGCCCTCGATGCGTACCGCGTCGCTCTTGTCCGGCGCGGAGCCCCACACCACCGGGCCGATCCCGCTCGGCTCGTCGCCGGTGGTGGCGGTGACCACCGCCGCGCCCGCGCCGTCGGCGAAGATGATGCAGGTCGAGCGGTCGGTCCAGTCGGTAAAGTCGGAGAGCTTCTCGGCGCCGATGACCAGCGCGTTGCGGGACGCGCCGGCCCGGATGGCGTGGTCGACGGTGCCCAGCGCGTACGCGAAGCCGGAGCACGCGGTGTTCAGGTCGAACGCGCCGGGGGCGGTGATGCCCAGCTTGGCGGCGACCCGGCAGGCCACGTTCGGGCTGCGGTCGATCGAGGTGCAGGTGGCGACGACGACCAGGTCGATGTCGGCGGCGGTGAGGCCCGAGTTGGCCAGCGCCTTGTCGGCGGCGGCGGTGGCCATGTCGGCGACCGTCTCGCCGTCGGCGATGCGCCGGCTGACGATGCCGACCCGGTCCCTGATCCACTCGTCGTTGGTGTCGACGAACTGGGCGATGTCGTTGTTGGTCACCACCCGGGAGGGCTGGTAGTGCCCGAGGGCGACGATCCGACTGCCGCTCATGCCTGGCCTCCGATGCGGGCGATGGGTCGGCCCGGCGCGACCGGGTCGGCGGGGTGGGCGAGCCACTCGGTGAGCGGGCCGCTGTCGTGGGCGGTGACCTCGACCGGCCCCAGCCGGGTGGTCACCTGGCCGAGCACCTGGCCGGCGCTCAGCTCGGTGCCCTCGGTGAGGCCCTCGGCCGGGGCGAAGGTGCCGACGGCGGGGGCGACGACGACCCGGGTGCGGTCGGTCGGGCGGTGACCGGGCGGGCCGCTGTGCCGGGCGATCAGGTCCCGGGCGGCGGGCAGGTCGGCGGGGGTGTTCAGGGTGACGATCTCCGGTACGCCGGTGGCCTTGAGTTCCCGCTTGACCAGCCCGGCGAGGGTGCCGGCCGGGGGCAGTTCGAGCACGCCGGTGACGCCCAGGTCGGCCAGCGTCCGCATGCACAGGTCCCAGCGCACCGGCGCGGTGACCTGCCGGACCAGCCGGTGCACCAGCTCCCGGCCGTGCGCGACGGGAGCGCCGTCGAGGTCGGAGAGCAGGAGCCGGGCCGGGGCGGACGGGGTGATCCCGGCGGCGACGGCGGCCAGCGCCTGCTCGGCGGGGCCCATGTACGGGGTGTGGAACGCCCCGGCGACCTGCAGCCGGATGATCCGGGCCTTGGCCGGCGGCTCGGCGGCGAGCTTGTCCAGGGCGTCGAGCGTGCCGGCGGCGACGATCTGGCCGCCGCCGTTGCGGTTGGCCGGGTGCAGGCCGTGGGTGTCCAGCGCGGCGAGCACCTCGTCGGGGTCGCCGCCGAGCACGGCGGCCATCCCGGTCGGGGTCAGCGCGCAGGCGTCGGCCATCTCCCGGCCGCGTACCCCGGCGAGGGTGACCGCGGTCTCGGCGGAGAACACCCCGGCGAGCGCGGCGGCGGCCAGCTCGCCGACGCTGTGCCCGGCGACCAGGTTCACGTCGTGCAGGGGAAGCTGTTCGGCCGCGACCAGGGCCGAGGCCACCAGCAGCGGCTGGGTGCGGGCGGTGTCCCTGATCTCGTCGGCGTCGGCCTCGGCGCCGAGCCGGACCAGGTCGACCCCGGCCGGCACCGACCACCAGCGCAGCCGTGACTCGACGCCGCGCAGGGCGAGCCACGGTGTCAGGAAGCCGGGCTTCTGGGAACCCTGGCCGGGAGAGAGGACGGCGAGCACGTCTATGACTCTTCCCGATACCCCGGGGTAAGCGCTGTGCGGGCTGACACCAAACCGCACTAGAACTCTTGGAGGGTTCCTACAAACATCGGCCGTGATCGTCGCCTAGCGGCCCTGCTCACCGGTCACCCGGTGTCATTTCTGGCTCGGACCGGGCGCGCCCGCCGGGACGATCGGGTCCAGCCGGCCGACCGTCAGCGCCACCTGGAGCGCGAACGCGTCCCGGGGGGTCAGCGGGGAGAATCCGGTCACCTCGGCGATCCGACGCAGTCGGTAACGCACCGTGTTGGGGTGGACGAACAGGGCGCGGGCCGCGCTCTCCAGCGTCCCGCCGGCGGCGAAGAAGGCGTCCAACGTCTCCAGCAGCTCCCCGCCCGCGCGGACCAGGGCGGCGTACACGTCGTGGCGCAGCAGGCGGCGGGCCTCGGCGTCGCCGGCGAGGGCCCGCTCGGGCAGCAGGTCGGCCGCCGGCACCGGCCGGGGCGCGGTCGGCCAGGCCGGCGCCGCCCGGTAGCCGGCCAGCGCGGCCCGCGCCGAGTCCGTCGCCTCGTCCAGACTGGGTACGGCGGGACCGACCACCACCGGGCCGTCGCCGAACCCGGGAAGCAGCTTCTCGGTGGCGGCCATCGGGTCGGCCGCGCCACCGAGCACGATCACCAGCCGGTCGCCGTGCACGCCGCCGATCACCTCCACCCCGATCCGGCGGGCGTACCGGTAGACGGTGTGCAGCACGGCGGACACCTCCCCGCCGGGGGACCGGCCCACCGCCACCGCCACCGGTGGGGCGTCCGCCCAGCCCAGCGCGGCGGCCCTGCTGGCCAGCACGTCGGGGGAGTCCCCCCGCAGCAGGGCGTCGACCAGCAGCGCCTGCAACCGGGCGTCCCAGGAGCCCCGGGACTCGGCGGCGCGGGCGTACGCCCGGGCGGCGGCGAAGGCGATCTCCCGGGAGAACCGCAGCACCGCCTCGCGCAGCTGCTGCTCCTCACCGGGCGCGGCCAGGTGCGACACCTGCTCCTCGACCACGTCGATGGTCACCTTGATCAGCGCCACCGTCTGCTGGAGGCTGATCGACCGGGCCAGGGCCAGCGGCGCGGTGGCGAAGACCTCGTCGGAGACCTCCTGGGTGCTGTCGGTGGTGCCGCCGCCGGACCCCAGCCACTCGACCAGCGACCGGGCGCCGGCCTGCGCCACCAGCATCACCCAGGAACGCTGCTCGGCCGGCAGCTCACGGAACCAGGGCAGGCTCTCGTCCATCCGGACCACGCTGGCCGTGGCCAGCGCCCCCGCCGCCCGTTCGATCCGGCGCAGGGTGGCCGTCAGTTCCCTCCCGTCCGGCTCGCTCACCGCTCCAGCGTGACATGCCCTGAGCAGGGACTCGACGTCGGCTCCGGGGCGACCCGCCGGGGGGCGGGTCGCCGGGCGTCGGGGCGCAGGTCGGCGGGGTGGCGGTCAGTTGGTGACGGTGACGTGCACCACCCAGCGCGCCTGGGGGGACGGGCAGGGGGTGGGCGCGTGCCGGCAGAGGTTGTCGGTGATGGTGGAGACGTCGACCCGGCCGGGCGCGGTCGCCACGTAGCGGGCGACGAGCGGCTGGCCGCTTGGGTAGCCGCCGGCCACCTCGTGGGGCACGACGACCCCGGCGGGGGAGAGCGTCGGGGGCAGGTAGTTGCTGGCCAGGCTGACCACGAGCGTGTCACCGACGCGCAGCGTGAGGTCCCGCTGGTTGTCGGGCGCGGAGACGACGACGGTCTGCCCGGCGTCGGTCGGCGGCACGTCGAGGACCGCGACGTGCAGCGTCCACAGCACGGTCGGCAGGGCGCACGGCGGGGTGGCGTGCCGGCAGGCGTGGTCGGTGCTGGTGGTCAGCTCGGCGGTGCCCGGGGCCACGGCCCGCAGCGTCGCCACGAGGGGCTGCCCGGTCGGGTAGCCGCCGCTGGTCGACACGGGGGTCAGCGCGCTCCCGGTGGTGGTGACCGGCAGGTAGTCGGCCGCCAGGGTCACGCCCAGCGTCTGCCCGACGAACAGGGTGACGGTGCGCTGGTTGTCGGCCTCGCGGACGGTGACGTCGGCGCCGGTCGGCGGGCTGGCGGTGGTCGGCGGGGCGGCGTCGTTGGTGCAGCTCGGCGTCGGCGTGGTGGTGGGGCCGGCGAGCTGCACGCCGAAGGTGGTCGACGCGCCCGGCGTCAGCACCCCGTTGTACGACGTGTTGGTCGCGGTCGCGGTGCCACCCGTCGCGCTGACCGAGGTGTTCCAGGACGACACGATCCGCTGGCCGTCGGTGAGCGGCCAGGTGACCGTCCACCGGTTGGCGGTCGACGACGCGGTGTTGGCGACGGTGAAGGTGACGATCTGGCCGCCGCTTGCGCCGCTGCCCCAGCGGGAGTCGACCCGGACCGTGGCGGTGCAGCCGCCGGCCGGGGTGGCCGTGGCGGGTGCGCCGCCGGCCACCGTGGTCATGCCGAGGGCGACGATGGTGGTGCCGGCGAGGATGCCGGCCGCCGTCAGGACGGACCGCCTGGACGCGATCATGACGATTCCTCCGATCCCCGTCGGAGCTCCGGTCGGGCGCGGCGTCGGACCACGGTCGCCGGCCGGAAAGCCCACGGTTCCGCTCGCACCCTATGACCGTCGCGGACCGTCAGTCAATAGACCAAAATCTATATCATGGTGGGGGTGCGGGCAGCGCCAGCTCCTGCGCCAGGATCGCCGCCTGCACCCGGCTGCGCAGCGCCAACTTCGCCAGCACCCGGCTCACGTGGGTCTTCGCGGTGCTCTCCGCCACCGCCAGCCGGTCGGCGATCTCCCGGTTGGACAGGCCGACGCCCAGGCAGGCCAGCACGTCGCGCTCCCGGGGGGTCAACCCGGCCACCGCGGCGCGGTCCGCCCCGTCGACGGCCGGCGCGGTCGCCGCGAACGCCGAGATCAGCCGCCGGGTCAACGTCGGGGCGATCACCCCCTCGCCCCGGGCCACCGTCCGCACCGCCGCCACCAGACCGGCCGCGTCGGTGTCCTTGAGCAGGAAACCGGCCGCCCCGGCACGCAGCGCGCCGAAGACGTACTCGTCGAGGTCGAAGGTGGTCAGCACCAGCACGTCGGCCGTGCCGGCGGCGACGATCTCCCGGGTCGCCGACACCCCGTCCAGCCGGGGCATCCGGATGTCCAGCACCGCCACGTCGGGACGCAGCTCACGGCAGAGCCGTACCGCCGTCTCCCCGTCGGCCGCCTCGCCCACCACCTCGATCTCCGGCGCGCCGGCCAGGATCAGCACCAGACCGGCCCGGACCGCCGCCTGGTCGTCGGCCAGCACCACCCGGACCGGGGCGGTCACGGCCGCTCCCCGGCCGGCAGCGTCGCCCGCACCCGCCAGCAGCCGTCCCCGGGGCCGGCGGTGAACTCGCCGTCGAGCAGGGCGGCCCGCTCCCGCATCCCGATCAGGCCCGCGCCCCCGGCCGGCAGCCCCGCGCCGGCACCGGGCCCGCCGGAGCGGACCGGATTCTCCACCGTCACCGCCACCTCCGTCGGCCGGTACGCCACGGTCAGCTCCGCGGTGCCCGTACCGTGGCGCAACGCGTTGGTCAACGACTCCTGCACGATCCGGTACGCCGCCAGGTCGACCCCGACCGGCAGCTCCCGGGGCGGCCCCTGCACCGTCGCCCGGACCCGCAGCCCGGCGTCGGCCATCCGGGCCAGCAGCCGGTCCAACTCGTCCAGCCGGACCCGGGTGGCCTCCTGCACCGGGTCCACGGACGGCTCCCGCAGCAGCCCGATGAGCTGCCGCATCTCGGCCATGCCCTGCACGCTGCTCTCCCGGATCACCCGCAGCGCCGCGTCGATGCGGGGCCGGTCCAGCCCGGGGGCGGCGAGCACGGCGGTGGCGTGCAGGGCCACCGCGCTGAGCTGGTTCGCCACCACGTCGTGCAGCTCCCGGGCCATCCGGGCCCGTTCGGCCAGCACCGCCTGCCGCCGGTCCAGCTCGACCAGCCGGGCGGTCTGCTCGGCGCGGGCCCGCTCGGTCGCCGCCTGGTCCCGGTACTGCCGCACGCTGATCCCGGTGACCACCGGCAGCACCCCGAACAGCGCGAACGGCATCCCGACGGCGGCACCCCGCCAGCCCCACCAGAGCAGGCCCAGCACCGTGCCGCCGACGCTGAGCCCGACGGTGACCCGCAACAGCCAGCGCCACCACCGGGGCGGGCCGTACACGCACGTGTCGTACAACACCTGGGTGTAGATCACCGTGGTGCCCACCGACACGCCGAGCGCGGCGTCGGCGAGCACCGCCACCGTGCCCACCGCCAGGCCGGTACGGGTGGCCACCCGGCGCAGCCCGACCGCCACGCTGACCGCCAGCAGCGGCACCAGGAAGGACACCCGTGGCACGTCCGGCGCCCAGCCGAACTGCGGTTGCAGGCCGACACCGTAGGCCGCCAGGCCGCCGACCAGGGACACCCCGGCCAGGGCCAGGTCGCGTCCCGGCCGGCCGGAGCCGACCCAGCCCGGCATCCGCATGGTCCCGATCTCACCACACCCCGGGCCGGTGCCCCTCCCACCTGCGGAGGAGGCCGCCCGGTCGGCCGTCCGCCGAAGGGGGTACGCGGGGCCGCCGCTCCGCCGAAGGAGGGACCCGGAACTCGTCCCCGCCGGTGAGGTGACCACCGGCCCGCCCCGGCACGCTGGACCGGGACGGGGAGGTGGACATGCTGCTGGCGGTCATCGTCGGGTGTGAGATCGGATTCTGGGTGCTGCTCGCGGCCGGGCTGGTCGCCCGGTACCCGCTGCGCCGGCCCCGGCTGGGCGCGGCGCTGCTGGTCTGCGTCCCCCTGGTCGACCTGGTGCTGCTGGGCGCGGCGGCGGTGGACCTGCGCCGGGGGGCCACCGCGGACGCCACCCACGGGCTGGCCGCCGTCTACCTCGGGTTCTCGGTGGCGTTCGGGCACTCCGTGATCCGGTGGGCCGACCAGCGCTTCGCCCACCGCTTCGCGGGCGGCCCGCCGCCGGTGAAACCACCCCGGTACGGCTGGGCGCGGGCCCGCCACGAGTGGCGGGAATGGGGCAAGGCACTGCTCGGCTGGGCCGTCGCCTGTGCCCTGCTGGCCGCCGCGATCGTCGTCGTCGGGGACGCCGAGCGCACCCGGGAGCTGGCGAACTGGATCCGCAACCTCACCGTCGGGCTGCTGATCTGGCTGGTCGCGTTCCCGGTCTGGGAGACGATCTTCCCGCGTCGTCCGAGGTCCTGACACCGGGGGTACGCGCTGCACGGCGCGTCGGTGCCGGCCAGTACGGTGGCACTGCCGCGCCGGGGTGTCGTCCCGGCGGGCGACGCGAGTGTGAGGAGACCGGGATGGCGCACGGGGAGGCCGACCACGGCTGCGCCCAGGGCGAACCCTGCCGACCGGGCCACCCCGACCAGCCGCCGGCGGCCCGACCGCACCGCCGGATGGCCACGGAGCAGGTCTGCCGGGCGGCCGAGCGGGCCGACGACGAGCTGACACTGCCCCGCCAGCGCGGCACCGAGACCGTCGACGGCGCGGCATCCCGACCGGCGGCGGAACCCGGCCCGACCGGTCAGCCGGACACCCCGGCCCGTGCCTGCCGCAGCGACCTGGCCGGGTGGGCCGGCGCGCACCGGCACGGCCCGGTCCGCCCCGGCCGGCGTCGGCAGCGTGTCCAACGCCCGCCACACCGTTGGTGCTGATCACCTGACGGCCCGTCGGCCGTTAGCGTGGGTGACGTGCAGGCGATCGCGATCGACGGGTGGGGTACGGCCGACCGGCTGGCCCTGCGGGAGCTGCCCGACCCCCCGGTGGGGCCGGACACGGTGCTGGTGCGGGTCCGCGCCGCCGGGGTGAACCCGGTCGACGCGAAGATCCGCGCCGGGCAGCTGGCCGGGGCGATCCCCGCGCACTTCCCCCTGGTGCCCGGCTGGGACGCGGCGGGTGTGGTGGTGGCGGCCGGTCCGGCGGTGACCGGGTTCGCCGTCGGCGACGAGGTGATCGGGTACGTCCGTCGCGACCACCTCCAGTACGGCAGCTACGCCGAACTGGTCCCCGCCCCGCAACGCTGCCTGGCGGTCCGGCCCGCGCGGGCGTCCTGGGCCGAGGCGGCCGGCCTGCCGCTGGCCGGGTTGACCGCCTACCAGGCGTTGCGGCGGGCCGGCACCGGCGCGGGGGACACCGTGCTGGTGCACGGCGCGTCGGGCGGGGTGGGGCATCTCGCGGTGCAGGTGGCGCGGGCGCTGGGGGCGACCCGGGTGATCGGCACGGCGGGCCCCGCCAACCACGACTTCGTCCGGTCGTTGGGCGCCGAACCGGTCGCCCACGGCGACGGCCTGGCCGACCGGCTCCGCGCGCTCGCGCCCGACGGGGTGGACGTGGCGCTCGACCTGTTCGGCGGGTCGGCGCTGGACGTGTCGGCGGCGCTGCTGTCCCGCCCGGCCCGGCTGGTCTCCGTCGCCGACCCGGAACACGTCACCCGGCTCGGCGGCAGCTACCTGTTCGCGCAGCCGTCCTCGACGGACCTGGGGCTGCTGGCCGCGTTGGTCGACGCGGGCCGGCTCACCGTCCACATCGAGCGGGTGCTCCCGCTGGCCCAGGCCGCGGACGCGCACCGGCTGGTCGAGGCCGGGCACGTCCGGGGCAAGGTGGTGCTGGCGGTGTGGTCGGCGGCGGGCACGGCGGCCGACCGGCCGGCCTGACCGGCACCGGGGCGCGGGTGCACCGCGCCGGACCGGCGGGGCTGTGCGGGCCGGCATCGGCGGCCGGCCGGAGGTCAGCGGGTGCGGCGGCGGACCAGCAGGGCGATGCCCGCCAGACCGAGCGTGATCACCAGCATCACGCCCACGTTGAGCAGCAGCAGCCGCTGGAGTTCGGCGATCGCGTCGTCGATGTCCCGGCCCGGGTTGAGGGCGTCGTCCGTAAGGACCCGCTCGCCGCCACCGACGCCGCCGCTGACCGTGTCGAGCTGCCGCTCCAGCGGCACCCCGGCGGCGCGCAGCGTCTCGGACATGCTGAGCCGCCCGAGGAACCAGCCGGCGGTGGTCTTGCGCTGGTCGGGCTGCTTGGCCGGCCGGAAGGCCCGGGGGCCGCCCTTGGCCAGCGGGTAGAGGTCGAACGTCTGCTTGGGGGCGTCCCCGGCGAGCACCACGATGGTGTACTTCGGACCGAGGTCGGCGGCCTTGGGCCCCTTGGCCTCACCGGTGCGGCCGAACCAGCTGACCTGGTCGATGACCGCGACCACGTGGGTGGGGGCGGTGTCGGTGCGCAGGCGTAGCGGTTCGGTCAGCCCGACCCCGGTGATGTCCACTCCGGCGGGTGGCGTCTTCGGTGCCGTCCGGTGCGTCCCGGCCGCCTGCGCGGCCGTCCCGGTGCCGAGCAGCACCGCCGCCGCCACGCCCACGGCGACCGCTGCCAGCAGTCGCCTCACCCTGTCGACCATCGCCGCCTCCTCGCCCCGTTCGATGGATGGCTGTGCTGCGGGTCACGCGCGGCTCGGTCGGCATCGGTGCGTGACCGGGCAGCGCCGGCCCCACCGCACAGACTTCCTGGAACATCGCTCGGATGCAGCTCTGGGAACAATATGTGGAACTATCTGCGATCCTGGAACGACCAATTCTCAGCCGCGCGATCAGCGGGCGGATCGTACCTTTGCGGAGGGCTTCATGGGGGGCAGGGTCCCACGGCTGGTGCGGGCGGTGCCAGTGCTCGTCGGCGTGGCGCTCGGCGTGGCGCTGTTGCCGGCGTCGCCGGCGTTCGCACACAACTCGCTGACCGGGAGTAATCCGGCCAACGGGGCCAAGGTCGCCACCGCGCCGGCCGCGGTCGAGCTGCGCTTCCTGGCCAAACTCGATCCGGACAGGACGAAGATCACAGTCACCGGTCCGGACAACATCCCGGCCGCCGGTGGCGAGCCGACCTTCTCCGGCAGCCGGGTCAGGGTGCCGTTCGCCCCGGGCGCGGCCGGACTGTACATCGTCGACTATCAATTGCCGTCCAGTGACGGCCACCCGGTCAAGGGGGAGGTGCGGTTCACCCTCACCACCGGCACCGCCGCCGCGCCCCCGTCGCCGTCGGTCACCCCGTCGGCCAACCCCACGCCGTCGCCGTCGCCGAGCAGTGCGGCACCCGACTCCCCGTCGGCCACCCCGGTTGCCGCGACCGGCACCGACGACGCCGGCCGGGGCTGGCTCTGGGCGGCGGCCGGCGGCCTGGTGCTGCTCGCCGCGCTCGCCGGGGGCCTGTTCCTGCGCCGCCGCCGCTCCACCCGGACCTGACCGGACACCGACGCGGGGCCCACCGGTCACCGGTGGGCCCCGCATCGTGCCGTGGTGGCTAGACCAGGCGGAGCCGGGCGGCGCGCAGCCGGGCCAGGGTGCGCTCCCGACCGAGCACCTCCAGCGACTCGAACAGCGGCAACCCGACGGTCCGGCCGGTGACCGCCACCCGGACCGGGGCCTGCGCCTTGCCCAGCTTGAGGCCGCGTTCCGCGCCGACCGCCTCCAGCGTCGACTTCAGCGACTCCGTGTCCCAGGACTCCAGCGCCGTGTAGCCGGCGACGGCCGCGTCGAGCAGCTCGGCCGCCCCCTCCTTCATCGCCTTCGCCCAGGCCGCCTCGTCGATCAGCGGGTCGGCGAGGAAGAGGAAGTCGACGTTGGGCACGATCTCGCTGAGCACCGCGATCCGGGTCTGCGCCAGCGGCGCCACCGCGGCGAACGCGTCGGCGTCGAACTCCGCCGGCTGCCACGGCGGCGGCGCGATGGTGCCGGTGCCGGTCAGCCACGGCTGGCAGGCGGCCACGAACTCGTCGACCGGCAGGGCCCGGATGTACTCGCCGTTGAACGCGCGCAGCTTCTTCTCGTCGAAGAAGGCGGGGGAGGGGTTGACCTCGGTCAACCGGAACTCCTCCTCGATCACCGACCAGGGCACGATCTCCCGGTCGCCCGAGGGCGCCCAGCCGAGCAGCATCAGGTAGTTGCGCATCGCGGCGGCGAGGTAACCCTCGTCCCGGTACGCCTCCAGGGCCACCTTGTCGCGGCGCTTGGAGAGCTTCTGCCGCTTCTCGTTGACCACCACCGGCACGTGCGCCCAGATCGGCGGCTTGACGCCCAGGGCGTCCCAGAGGAGCTGCTGCTTCGGGGTGTTCGGCAGGTGCTCCTCGGCCCGGATCACGTGGGTGATCCCCATCGTCATGTCGTCCACGACGTTGGCGAGCAGGAACACCGGGGAACCGTCGCCCCGGGCGATGACGAAGTCCTCGATCAGCTTGTTCTCGAAGGTCGGCTCGCCCCGGATCAGGTCGACCACCACGGTCGCACCCTCGTCGGGGGTACGGAAGCGCAGCGCCCGCCCCTCGCCGGGCGGCAGGCCCCGGTCCCGGCAGAAGCCGTCGTAGCCCTGGTACTGCGAGCCGGTACGGGCCTGCACCGCCTCCCGGGTGCAGTCGCAGTAGTAGGCCCGGCCGGCGTCGTGCAGCCGCTGGGCGGCGGCCCGGTGCTCACCGGCGTACGCCGACTGGAAGTAGGGGCCCTCGTAGCTGCCCCGGGCGATGCCGATCCACTCCAGCGCGGACAGGATGCCCTCGGTCCACTCGGGCTTGTTGCGGGCGGCGTCGGTGTCCTCGACGCGCAGCACGAACACCCCGTCCTGCTGCTTGGCGAAGATCCAGTTCTGTAGCGCCGAGCGGGCGCCGCCGACGTGGAACATACCGGTCGGGGAAGGGGCGAAGCGCACACGTACCGTCACGCCGTCCAGCCTACGGCCGGGTGCGACCCGGTTTCCCCAGGGGGCCGGGACGCCGTCGCCCCGGGGCCCGGCCGGGACCGGACCGGTCGGGTCGCCGCCGGTGGTCAGCGGACGCCGCGGATCTTGAGGACCAGGGCGCTGCCGAGCAGGGTCACCACGGCGGTCACCGCGTACAGCGTCGGGTAGCCGCCCAGGTGCACCACGATCGGGGCGGACAGCGCCGGGCCGAGCACCTGCGGCGCGGAGTTCGCGATGTTGATCACGCCGAGGTCCTTGGCCCGGTCGGTGGCGCGCGGCAGCACCTCGGTGATCAGCGCCGCGTCGACCGACAGGTAGACGCCGTAACCGGCACCGAGCAGCACGGCGGCGACCAGCGCCATCGGCCAGGTCGGCGCGACCGCCAGCAGCAGCGCGGCCACCGCCATCACCACCCCGGAGACGATCACGTAGACCTTGCGCCGGCCGGACCGGTCGGACAGCATCCCGGCGACCACGGCGGTGAGCATCATGCCGAGGGTGTAGAGCAGGATCAGCACCAGCAGCCCGCCCTCGGGGTCGGGGTAGCGCACCCCGTCGGTGAGGAAGTACAGCAGGTAGAGGGTGCCCAGGGCGTTGCCGATCTGCACCAGGAACCGGGTGATCCAGGCCCAGGCGAAGTCCGGGTGCCGGCGCGGGTCGATCCACATCGAGGCGACCAGCGCGCGCAGCCGCAGCGGCGGGCGGTGCTGCCGGGGCAGCGGGTCGTCAGGGGTGAGGAACGCGAACGGCAGCGACAGCAGCAGCACCGCCAACGCCATCGCCGTGTAGCCGGGCACGGTGCCGCTGACCAGGGCGGTGACCAGCACCGCGCCGAGCACCAGGCCGAGCGCCTGCGGAATGCCCACCCAGCCGGAGACGCCACCGCGCTGCACGACCGGCACCCGGTCCGGAATGCCGGCGGTGAGGCTGGCCAGCATCGCGTTGAAGCAGACCTGGGCGGCGACCCAGCCCAGCGCCACCCCGGCGATGGTCTGCTGCCGGGCCAGCAGCACCAGCGCCAGCGCGCCGAGCACCGCCCCACCGGCGGTCCAGACGTGCCGGCGGCCGAACTCCCGCCCGCCGACGCGCAGGCAGGTACGGTCCGACAGCGCCCCGGCGAGCGGATTGGCCAGCACCGCCGCGAGCGCGCCCAGCCCGGTGACGACGGCCAGCATCGCCTCCTTGTGGTCCGGCGAGATCCGTTCCACCTGCTGCGGCAGCAGCACCTGGATGGGGGTGAAGAAGGCCATCCACACGCCGAGGTTGGCCGCGAAGATCAACGCGATCCAGCTGCGCCGTACCGGGACGACCGGGTCGGCGAGCGCCGCCGGCAGCGAGGCCGGCGTCGGGTCGACGGTGGTCACCCCCGGCCGACCTGGGACCGGTACCAGGCGTACGAGGACTTGGGCGTGCGGGTGCCGGTGGCGAAGTCGACGTGCACCAGGCCGAAGCGCTTGGTGAAGCCCTCGGCCCACTCCCAGTTGTCCAGCAGCGACCAGACGAAGTACCCGGTCACGTCGACGCCCTCGTCGATGGCGGCCCGCAGGGCGCGCAGGTGCCCGTCGAGGTAGGCGATCCGGTCCGGGTCGTGCACCCGGCCGTCGGCGTCGGGGACGTCGTCCCAGGCGCAGCCGCCCTCGGTGATCTGGATCGGGGGCAGCGCGTCGCCGTACCGGTCGCGCAGGCCGACGAGCAGGGTACGCAGCCCGTCGGGGACCACCGGCCAGTCGAACGCGGTCAGCGGGTAGCCCTCCAGCGGGACCAGGTCGAACGGCAGCGGGGAGCCCTCCTCGGGGGCGCGTACCCCGGTCGGGTTGTAGTAGTTGACCCCGAGTACGTCCAGCGGCGCGGCGATCACTGTCAGGTCGCCGTCGCGTACCACGCCCGGGTCGAAGCCGTCGGGGTAGCCCCGGCCCAGCAGCGGGTCGGTGAACAGGTGGTTGTGCAGTGCGTCGTACGCCGCTGCGGCGGCCCGGTCGGCGTCGGTGTCGCCGTGCCGGACGACCGGCGAGTAGTTGTTGGCGATGGCCACCGGGGAGCTGCTGCGGGCGCGCAGCGCGGCGACCGCGAGCCCGTGCCCGAGCAGTTGGTGGTGGGCGGCCGGGAAGGAGTCGAAGAGCAGCGTCTGACCGGGGGCGTGTTCCCCGGTGCCGTGGCCGAGGCTCAGGTGGATGAACGGCTCGTTGAGGGTGATCCAGAGCTTCACCCGGTCGCCGAGGCGTTCGGCGGTCAGGTCGGCGTACTCGGCGAAGTGGGCGGCGGTGTCCCGGTTCAGCCAGCCGCCGGCGTCCTGGAGCGGTTGCGGCAGGTCCCAGTGGAACAGGGTGGCGACCGGGTCGATGCCGGCGGCCAGCAGGTCGTCGACGAGCCGGTCGTAGAAGTCCAGGCCGGCGGCGTTGACCGGGCCGGTGCCGCCGGGCCGCACCCGGGGCCAGGCGATCGAGAACCGGTACGCCGACACCCCGAGCCCGGCCAGCAGCGCGACGTCCTCCCGGTGCCGGTGGTAGTGGTCGCAGGCTACGTCGCCGGTGCTGCCGTCGATGATCCGGCCGGGGGTGTGCGCGAAGGTGTCCCAGATGGACGGTCCCCGGCCGTCGGCGGTGGCGCCCCCCTCGATCTGGTACGCCGAGGTGGACACCCCCCAACGGAAACCGGCGGGGAAACCGGGGATCGGTGCGGTCGTCATCCACCCTCCCAGAACGCGAAACGTGTTCGCACTCTAGGGCGCGAAGTCCCCGAGCGCTATAGGCGCGAAGCAATGCGGGCGCAAGGGTTTTCGGCGTGTCTTTACCAAACACGTCCCGGTAAGTCCGATTTAGCGCATAGAGTGCGGAATATCGCGGATGTCCTCAGTGGGGGAAGAACAGAATGATCCTCGTCGAACGCAGTGCGCACGTGACGGCGCCGGTGGAAGCGGTCTGGGAAGTCGTACAGCGGGCCGAGCAGTTGCCCGCCTGGCTGGCCGGGGTCCGGGCCGCCGAGGTCCTCTCGGGGGAGGGTTTCGGCCGACGACAACTCGTCCAGGCCGGGCGCGGCTCGGCGCACGAGGCCGAGGTGATCGCCTACCAGGAACCCACCCTGATCGGCTGGCGGGAACGCGCCAGGGGGGCCGGGGCCCGCGCCGAGGCGCGCACCGAGATCTACGTGCAGCTCACCGCCGACGAGGAGGAGGGCGGCACCATCGTCCGGCTGATCGTGGTCCGCTGGCCGGCCGGCCCGGTCAAGGGCGCCCTGCTGCGCCTCGGGCTGCGCCGGGTCGGCGCCGACCTGGAGGAGTCGCTGGCCCGGCTCACCGACCTGGCCGCCGTCGGCTGACGCGACGGAGCGACGCGAAAGGGCCCGGCGCGCCGCGCCGGGCCCTGCGTCGTACCGGTGGGGGCTAGCTGTCCCCGCCGGTCTCGCCGACCGGGGCGGCGTTGACGTCGTCGATCGCGTACTTCTTGGCGGCCTCGGCCGGGACGCCGGCCGGCACCGTGCCGCGCAGGGCGAGCTGCCGCAGCGTCGCCACCGCCACCGACTCGGCGTCGACGTGGAAGTGCCGCCGCAGCGCGTGCCGGGTGTCCGACATGCCGAAGCCGTCGGTGCCGAGCGAGGTGTAGTCGCCCGGTACCCAGCGGGCGATCAGGTCCGGTACCGCGCGCATCCAGTCGCTGACCGCGACCTTCGGGCCGTCGGCGTCGGCCAGCTTCTGCTGGATGTACGGCACCCGCTGCTCCGCGCCCGGGTTGAGCAGGTTGTGCTCCTCGCAGAGCACCGCGTCGCGGCGCAGCTCCGTCCAGGAGGTCACCGACCAGACGTCGGCGGCCACCCCCCAGTCCTGGGCGAGCAGCTGCTGGGCCTTGAGGGCCCACTGCATGCCGGTGCCGGAGGCCAGGATGTTCGCCTTCGGGCCGTCGACCTGCGGGGCCGCCGCGTACCGGTAGATGCCCTTGAGCAGCCCGTCGACGTCCACGTCGGACGGCTCGACCGGCTGGTGGATCGGCTCGTTGTAGACGGTGAGGTAGTAGAAGACGTTCTCCTGCGCCTCGCCGTACATCCGGTGCAGGCCGTTCTCCACGATGTGGGCCAGCTCGAACCCGAACGCCGCGTCGTAGGCGACCACCGCCGGGTTGGTGGCGGCCAGCAGCAGGGAGTGGCCGTCCTCGTGCTGGAGGCCCTCACCGTTGAGCGTGGTCCGGCCGGCGGTCGCGCCGAGGACGAAGCCCCGGGCCATCTGGTCGGCCGCCGCCCAGAAGCCGTCACCGGTGCGCTGGAACCCGAACATCGAGTAGAAGATGTACATCGGGATCATCGGCTCGTCGTGGGTGGCGTACGAGGTGCCGGCGGCGGTGAACGAGGCGACCGAACCGGCCTCGTTGATCCCCTCGTGCAGGATCTGCCCGGTGGTCGACTCCTTGTACGACAGGAACAGCTCCCGGTCGACCGAGGTGTACCGCTGGCCGTGCGGCGAGTAGATCTTCGCGGTCGGGAAGATCGAGTCGAGGCCGAAGGTGCGTGCCTCGTCCGGGATGATCGGCACCCAGCGCTTGCCGAACTCCTTGTCCTTCATGATGTCCTTGAGCAGGCGGACGAAGGCCATCGTGGTGGCCACCTTCTGCTTGCCCGAGCCGCGCTTGACGTCGGCGAACCGCTCCGGCCCCGGGATCGCCAGCTTCTTGTGGCTGGTCCGTCGGGACGGCAGGTAACCGCCGAGCTGCTCCCGCCGCTCCCGCAGGTAGGCCAGCTCGTCCGACGACTCGCCCGGCGTGTAGTACGGCGGCAGGTAGGGGTTCTCCTCCAGCACCTTGTCCGGGATGTCCAGGTAGAGGCGGTCGCGGAACAACTTCAGGTCGTCCAGCGTCAGCTTCTTCATCTGGTGCGTGGCGTTGCGGCCCTCGAAGTGCGAGCCCAGCGTCCAGCCCTTGATGGTCTTGGCCAGGATCACGGTCGGCTGCCCGGTGTGCTCGGTGGCCGCCTTGTAGGCCGCGTAGAGCTTGCGGTAGTCGTGCCCGCCCCGCTTGAGGTTCCAGATCTCGTCGTCGGACAGGTGCTCGACCATCTTGCGGGTCCGCTGGTCGCGGCCGAAGAAGTGCTCCCGCACGTACGCCCCGGACTCCGCCTTGTAGGTCTGGTAGTCACCGTCGGGGGTGGTGTTCATCAGGTTGACCAGCGCGCCGTCGGTGTCCGCGGCGAGCAGCGGGTCCCACTCCCGGCCCCAGACCACCTTGATCACGTTCCAGCCGGCCCCCCGGAAGAACGCCTCCAGCTCCTGCATGATCTTGCCGTTGCCGCGGACCGGCCCGTCCAGCCGCTGGAGGTTGCAGTTGATCACGAAGGTGAGGTTGTCCAGCTCCTCGCGGGCGGCCACGCCGATCGCGCCGAGCGACTCGACCTCGTCCATCTCGCCGTCACCGAGGAACGCCCAGACGTGCTGCTGGGAGGTGTCCTTGATGCCCCGGTGCTGGAGGTAGCGGTTGAACCGGGCCTGGTAGATCGCGTTCATCGGGCCCAGGCCCATGGAGACCGTGGGGAACTCCCAGAAGTCCGGCATCAGCCGCGGGTGCGGGTACGACGGCAGCCCGCCGCCCGGGTGCGACAGCTCCTGCCGGAACCCGTCGAGCTGGTTCTCGGAGAGCCGGCCCTCCAGGAACGCCCGCCCGTACATGCCGGGGGAGGCGTGGCCCTGGTAGAAGATGTGGTCGCCACCGCCCGGGTGGTTCTTGCCCCGGAAGAAGTGGTTGAAGCCCACCTCGTAGAGGGAGGCGGAGCTGGCGAAGGTGGAGATGTGCCCGCCGACGCCGATCTCCGGCCGCTGCGCCCGGTGCACCAGCATCGCCGCGTTCCACCGGACGTACGCCCGGATCCGCCGCTCGATGTGCTCGTCACCCGGGAACCAGGGTTCCTGCTCCGGGGCGATGGTGTTGATGTAGTCGGTGGTGGTCAGGGACGGAACCCCGACCTGCCGCTCACGGGCCCGCTCCAGCAGGCTCAGCATGACGTACCGGGCGCGCTTGGTTCCGCGCTCGTCGATGACACCGTCGAGCGACTCGACCCATTCGCCGGTCTCTTCAGGGTCGATGTCCGGAAGCTGGCTCGGCAGACCAGCGGTGATCACCGGGCGCTTGCGTTCCGTAGCCACAGGCGTTCCCTCGGTTGTGTGTGGGATAGGTCTCTAGCGCCATCCTGCCCTCTGGTGGCACCCGTCGTCACGTCTAGCTCCCCCAGACGCGACGCTGAACACAGGTACCCGTCGGTAACTTTGCGTGGGCGACCGTGCCGGCCGACGGGGGCCGGCACGGCCCCGGCCGACGGCGGCGGCGCGGCGGATGCGGCAGAATGCGCCGTATGCGCAGTGAGGTGATCACCGTCCGGACCGGTTCCCGTCCCACCGTCGCCGACATCACGGCCGAGGCCGAACGGTTCGTCGCCGGGCAGGGCGACGGCCTGCTGCACGTCTTCGTGCCGCACGCCACCGCCGGGGTGGCGATCATCGAGACCGGCGCCGGCTCCGACGACGACCTGCTGCGTGCCCTCGACGACCTGCTGCCCACCGACGACCGCTGGCGGCACCGGCACGGCTCGCCCGGCCACGGCCGCGACCACGTGCTGCCCGCCTTCGTCCCGCCGTACGCGACGCTGCCGGTGCTCGGCGGCCGGCTCCAGCTCGGCACCTGGCAGTCGGTCTGCCTGGTCGACCCCAACGGCGACAACCCGTCGCGCCAGGTCCGCTTCTCCTTCCTCCCCGGCTGACCCCGGCGGGCCCCGGCTGACCCGACCGCCCCCGGGCTGACCAGGGGCCCCGGCCGGCCCCGGGTCAGCCGCTCAGCGCAGCCCGGTCTCCGTCTCGACCGTGTACCGGTCCCGGTCCACCGGCCGGGCGCGGGCGGTGGACGGCGGCCGGTCGTACGTCTGGTGCAGGCCGGGCACCCGGTCCTCGACCACGAACGACGCCCGGGGGTACGCCGGCGCGCCCGCCCGGCTCACGTACGGCAGCACCATGAAGTCCGCGCTGAGCTGCGCCGGGGTGATCGTGGTCCGGACGAAACCGCGCAGGTCGTTCTGGAACCGCAGGTGCGGGTTGGTACGCAGCCAGGGGTGCGAGCCGCTGGCCGAGTCGAAACCGTCCCCGCCCGAGGTGACCGAGGAGCAGACCAGCTCGGTGCCGACCGTCCGCGCCGCCGGGTCGAGGTAGTCCAGCTTAAGATCGGCCGCCCAGTGCGCGTGCACGTCGCCGGTGAGCACCACCGGGTTGCGTACCCCGGCCGCCACCCAGCCCCGGGTGATCCGGTCCCGGGAAGCCAGGTAGCCGTCCCAGGCGTCCATGCTGGTCAGCCGGGTCGGGCCGGGGTCACGGTCCCGGGCGGCGAAGAACACCTGCTGGGCGAGCAGGTCCCAGCGGGAGTCGGAGCGCCGGAACCCGTCCAGCAGCCACTGCTCCTGCGCCGACCCGGTGATGGTGCGACCCGGGTCGGCCGCCGCCGGGCAGTCCCGGTAGCCGTCCCCGCACGCCTGGTCGTCGCGGAACTGCCGGGTGTCGAGCAGGTGGAAGGTGGCCAGCCGGCCCCAGCGCAGCCGCCGGTACAGCGCGATGTCCGGACCGCGCGGCACCGACGCCCGCCGCAACGGCATGTTCTCGTGGTACGCCTGGAAGGCGGCGGCCCGCCGGGCCAGGAAGTCCGGGTCCGGCTCCTCCGGCACCGCGCCGGCCCAGTTGTTCTCCACCTCGTGGTCGTCGAAGACCACCGCCCAGGGGGCCACCGCGTGCGCCGCCTGGAGATCCGGGTCGGTCTTGTACTGGGCGTGCCGCTGCCGGTAGTTGGCAAGCGTCCGGGTCTCCGGCCCCTCGTGCCCGCGCGGCCGGTCCGGGCCGTACTCCCGGGCGTACTCGTACTGGTAGTCGCCGAGGTGCAGGATCAGCTCCGGCGCGCTCTCGGCCAGCCGCCGGTACGCGGTGAAGTACCCCTGCTCGTAGTGGGAGCAGGAGACGAAACCCATCGCCAGCGCGGTGGGCAGGGACGCCGGGTCGGGTGCGGTACGGGTACGCGCGGTGGGGGAGAGGTGCCCCTCGGCCCGGAACCGGTAGAAGTACTCCCGTCCCGGCAGCAGCCCGGTCAGCTCGACGTGCACGCTGTGCGCCGACTCGGGCCGGGCGGTCTGCGTACCCCGCTGGACGACGTGCCGGAACAGTTCGTCGGCGGCCACCTCCCACTGCACCTCGACCGCCCGGCCGGGCATGCCGCCCAGGCCGTCCCCGGCCAGCGGCTGCGGCGCCAACCGGGTCCACAGCACCACCCCCTGGTGGTCGGGGTCGCCGGAGGCCACCCCGAGGGTGAACGGCCAGATCAGCGGCCGGTGCCCGGCGGGGACCACCGGCCGGGCGGGACGCCCGTCGGCGGCGTCGGCGGGCGTGGACCGGCCGGCGGTCGCGCCGGCCGCGCCGAGCGCCGCGCCGGAGAGCAGGACGGTACGTCGGGACAGTGCCATGGGAGCCTCCCCGGGGTCCGGTGCGTTCCTGACCCCGGCAGCGTCGCGACCCACGGTGGCCGTCAGGTGACGACCGGAGACCGTCGCCGCCTCCGGCAGCCGAACAGCGCCCGGCGGCCGGTGTGCCCGCCACCCCGGCCCGGCCCGACCCGGCGGTCGGGTGGGTCGCCGGCCGTCGCCCCGGCCTCCGCCCGGCTGTCCACTCTGCGGGAACGGGGCGGGACGGTGTCCTGCGGGGACCGTCCGCAGCGGGGTGCGGCGCAGCGCCGTACCCCGGTCGGGTCGTGTCTGAGTGGGCGACCGTGGCCTCCGTCGGTAATGCTGATCGCGTGACCACCCCGCAAGATCTCGACGACCGGTTCCGGGAGACCCTGGGCGCGTTGCCCGAGCCCGAGCGGCGGCGTGACCCCGGGCAACCCGTCCGGCCCGGTGCCGCGCTGACCGGGCGACAGCTGCTCGCCCTGTTCGACGCGCAGGTGACCAGCCGTCAGCTCGACCTGGCCGCGCGGTGGCTGCGCAGCTTCGACGAGGGCTTCTACACGATCGGCTCGGCCGGGCACGAGGCCAACGCGGCGGTGGCCGCCGCGCTGCGCCCCACCGACCCCGCCCTGCTGCACTACCGTTCCGGCGCGTTCTACTGCCTGCGCGCCGCCCAGGCCGCCGGCGACTTCCCCGGCGGCGACGCCGGGGCCGGCGGGGATCCCGCGGCCGGACACCCGGACGCCGACGGGGACGACCACCCGGCCGCCGGTGACCCCGACGGCATCCGTCCGCCGGCCGACGCCCCCGACGACGGCGGCCACCCGGCGGCCGACGACGTTCCCGCGCCCGCCGGAGCGCACCACCCGCGCCCGCCCGCCGCAGGCACCGACGCCGGCTCCCTGCCCGGTCACCCGGACGTACCCGGTCACCCGGACACCGCCGGCCCACCGACCGGGGCGTCGGACGCCGTCCCCGCGCCGCCCGGACCCCCGGACGCCGGCCTGCCGGACGCCGCGCCGCCCGGGGCTCCGGACGTCGCCGGCCGGCCGGACGGGAGCGTGGACGCCGGTCTGCCGGTCGGGTCGGCCGCCGGTGCCGGGTGGGGCGGGGAGACCGGCCCCGGCTCCCCGGCCCACGAGATCGGAAGAGCGTCGT
>NZ_JACGMO010000034.1:0-59397 GCF_015354745.1 Micromonospora sp. S-DT3-3-22 | reverse complement strand
GCGGTGGACCGGGCAGCGGCGGGACCGGTGCGGGGAACGGGCTGGGGGTCGGCGGCTCGGGAGTGCCCGGCGTCGGGGCCGGCCCGGGCGTGGGGGCCGGCGACGGTTCGGGGGCGGGCTCCGGTTCCGGCGTCGGCGGGGTGGGAGGCTGGACCGGCTCCGGGGGCTGCGCGGGCTCTGGTGGCTCCGGGTTGACCGGCGTCGACCGGTACACCCCGGGGGCGGCGTCCCCGGGCCGGGTGCCCGCGTCGGCCGCCGCGCCCTCCGCCTCGGCGGCGGAGACCCGGCTGAGCCCGGGGACGGAGACGCTGGCCCGTGCCGGGCCGCCGTCCGAGCCGTCGCGCTGCCCGGGAACGGTCGCCGGGCCGGGCGGGCCGCCGCCGGTGGGGTCGTCCGGGTCGGACGCCCGGGAGGTCGGGGCGGTGACCGGGCCGCCCGGGGTAGGGCCGCCGTCGGCGGAGCCGGCCGGCTCGGGTGTTCGGGAGGCCGGGACGGCCGGGTCGGCGGCGGCCGGGGTACCGGCCCGGTAGGTGGTCGCGGTCGTCGACGCCGCCGGCAGGTCCTCGCCCTCGGGCGGGGCGGTCACGGTACGTACGCTAGCCGTGGCGCGGGCCGTGCCGTCGACGGGCGGGCCGGGCCGGACCGGGGTGCTGGTGACCCGGTCGGGGCGGGGCGGGGCGTCGCCGGGTTCCGGGGTGGCCCGCCCGGCCTCGTCGGCGTGAGCGGTGGGTCCGGCCGGGTCGGGCACCGGTCCCCGGTCGACGTGCCCCACCGGAACCTCTTGCTCGCCCATGATCGCCCTCCGTGCACCCTCGCACCCGCGTCCCGCGAACGGTGACCGGATGTGCCTCGTGTCACCGTGCCACATCTCGTCCCGTCGGCACAGCCGGAGTGCCGACGGGACGGTGGCGGCCGGTCAGCTCCCGGTGCTCGCCGAAGCGCCCGCCGACGCCGGGGCGGACGCCGACCGGCTGCTCTCCACGGTGCCGCTGTCCTGCGGGCTCGGGGTGCCGGAACCGGTGAGGCTCGGCGTCGGGTCGGCGGTCCTGGTCGGCGTGGGGTCCGGCGGTGTGGAGGTGACCGACGGCCTCGGGGTGGCCGGCGGCTTCGTCGGCGCGGTGGTCGACCCTCCGGTGGGCCGGGGCGTGGGCGTGGTCGGCTTCGGCGACGCCGTGGTGGGCTTCGGCGTGGGGGTGGTGGGCTTCGGCGACGCCGTGGTGGGCTTCGGGGTCGGCGGCGGGGGCTGGGTGACCGGGGCCCCGGGGCTGTTCACCGCGCCGACGACGCGGGTGGAGGCGTAGAGGCCGGACCACCGCACCTGGGAGATCTTGACCACGTCCCCGCTGCGCGGCGCCTGCACCATCCGCCCGTTGCCGATGTACATCGCGACGTGGTGGATGGTCGTCCAGCTGCTACCCGAGGCGAAGAAGAGCAGGTCGCCGGGGAGCAGGGCGCTCTGCGAGACCGTCCGGCCGCGGGTGGCGTAGTACTGGTCGCGGGCGACCCGGGGCAGGTCGTAGTAGCCCGCCGACCGGTAGGCCGCCCACATCAGACCCGAGCAGTCGAACCGGTCCGGGCCCTCGGCCGCCCAGAGGTACGGGTCGCCGAGCTGCGCCAGCGCGTACCGCACGGCGGCGAGCGCCTGCGGGCTGGCGTTCAGGCCGCTGCTGCTCTGCCCCTCGACGTACGCCGACCCGAGCTTCTGCTCGGCGGCCTCCTGCTGCTTCTCCAGGGCGATGAGCTGGGCCTGGTTGTCCGCCCGCAGCTTGGCGATCTTGGCGTCGTTGTCGCGCAGCGCCTTCTGTACCGCGGCGAACTGGTCCTCGGCCCGCCGGACCCGGTCGGTGGCGGCGGTGACCGCCTGGGCGGCGACCTGCTCGGCCGTACGGGCCCGGGAGAGTTCACCGGCCGCCGCCGTGGTCTCGCCGTCGGCCTGCTCGCCCCGGGAGACCCGTTGCAGGACGCTCAGCCCGTGCAGGTCGCGGGCGAACTCGCCGGGCGGCAGGGCGGCGGCGGCCTTGAAGGCGTCCGCGGCGACGGCGTTGGCCCGCTGCTCGGCCACGGTCAGCGCGCCCCGGGCCCGGGTCAGCTCGCCCTGTACGCCGGTGAGCTGCACCCGGGCGTCGTCGCGCTGCTTTTCGAGCTGGAGGAGCTGGTCGGCGAGCTGACCGTTCTGCGCGGTCAGGGTGTCGATCTGGGACAGCAGCGGGCTGGTCGGGAGCCCGCCGACCGGCAGCGCGGTCGGGCTGCCGGGCTGGCCGGCGGTCGGATAGCCGGGAGCCGCCGCGCCGGGCAGTCGCAGCGCGCCGGTCGCCACCGGCCGGGAACCGGTGTCCGGGACGGTGTTGGGTAGTGCCGGGTCGGCGTAGACCGGGGTGGCCAGGGCCATCGCGGCGACCGCGCCGAGCAGGGCCGACCAGAGCGCCGGACGCAGCACCGGGGAGATCACCGGAACGCGTCGTCGCTGCCGTCGCCTGTGCCCGCTGTCGACCATTCCGCTCCCTGTGCCGCGTGATGGTGTCACCGCGTGAGGTGGGGCGCGGCGACCCGGAACGCCGCCGCTGTGCGCCGCGTCCCATCCTGTCTTACCGCACCGGGACAACGATGTCGATGCGGTGGCAGCTTGGAGAACCCTGGGAGTGCGGGTGAGGTAGGTCGCTGGCGGTGCCCGTCCTGCCGACCTGTCGGTCGTCCGACGTAGGCTCGATCGGACCGCAGGTGGAAGGGACGTGGCTTTTCGATGGACGCCGGACTCAAGCGTGAGCTCGAAGAGAAGGTGTACGCGGGGGAGCGACTGACCCGCTCGGACGGGATCGCCCTCTACGAGAGCGACGACCTGACCTGGCTGGGCCGGCTGGCCCACCACCGGCGTACGGAGTTGAACGGCGAACGGGTGATGTTCAACGTCAACCGGCACCTCAACCTGACGAACGTCTGTTCCGCCTCGTGTGCGTACTGCTCCTTCCAGCGCAAGCCGGGCGAGAAGGACGCGTACACGATGCGTATCGAGGAGGCGGTCCGCAAGGCCAAGGAGATGGAGGACGAGCAGCTCACCGAGTTGCACATCGTCAACGGCCTGCACCCCACCCTGCCCTGGCGCTACTACCCCAAGGTGCTGCGCGAGCTGAAGGCGGCGCTGCCCAACGTCAAGCTCAAGTGCTTCACCGCGACCGAGGTGCAGTGGTTCGAGAAGATCAGCGGCCTGTCCGCCGACGAGATCCTCGACGAGCTGATGGACGCCGGCCTGGAGTCGTTGACCGGCGGCGGCGCGGAGATCTTCGACTGGGAGGTCCGCCAGCACATCGTCGACCACAACTGCCACTGGGAGGACTGGTCGCGGATCCACGCGTTGGCCCACGCCAAGGGCATGAAGACCCCGGCGACGATGCTCTACGGCCACATCGAGGAGCCCCGGCACCGGGTCGACCACGTGCTGCGGCTGCGCGAGTTGCAGGACCAGACCGGCGGGTTCGCGGTCTTCATCCCGCTGCGCTACCAGCACGACTTCGTCGACTCGGCGGACGGCAAGATCCGTAACCGGATCCAGGCGCGGACCACGATGGCGTCGCCGGCCGAGTCGCTCAAGACGTTCGCGGTCTCCCGGCTGCTGTTCGACAACGTCCCGCACCTGAAGAACTTCTGGGTGATGCACGGCCTGTCGGTGGCCCAGCTCTCGCTCAACTTCGGCGTGGACGACCTGGACGGCTCGGTCGTCGAATACAAGATCACTCACGACGCCGACTCGTACGGCACCCCGAACACCATGCACCGCGACGACCTGCTGCACCTGATCTGGGACGCCGGTTTCCAGCCGGTGGAGCGGGACACCCGCTACAACGTCGTCCGCGAGTACGACCGGGCGCCGTCGCTGGCGTCTCGGCGTGCCGAGCCGCAGCAGGTCTGGGCCTGACCCGGCCGTATGCTCGTCACACCATGACCGGACAGCAGCCGACCGCGCAGCAGCGCAGCGGGTTTCCCCGCCGGGACGCCGAGGGACGCATCCTGACCCTGGGCGACCTGCTCGGGGTGAGCCTCGCCGGCTGGGTGATCGGCGTGCTGGCGCTGGTGCTCTTCGACTGGGCGTTCGCCGTGGCCGGCGCGGGTGACTTCGGCCGTACCAGCGGCTGGCTCGCGGTGATCCTGCCGGCCTGGCTGTTCTGGGACGACTTCCGGGCCTGGGACTTCGGCGCGGCCCGGGTGGTCGCGGCGTTGTCCGCCGCAGTGGTCGCGGTGCTCGCCGGGCTGCTGGTGGCGGGCCTGGCGTCCGGGCTCGCGCCGCTGTTCACCGGCGGGTTGGCCGCGCTCGCGTTCACTATCGGGTACGCGGTGCTCTGGTTCCAGGGCGTGCACTGGCTGGCCCGCCGCACGGGTTGAGCCACCGGCGTCGGAGCCCCGACGCAGAAGCAGGGAGTGGGGAAAGACGTGAGCGCGAGGAGTGAGCGGGTTGTGCGAGCCCCGCAGTCGCGAGCTGGGGTGGTCTGGTGAGCGCGAGGAGTGAGCGGGTTGTGCGAGCCCCGCAGGCACGGGTCGAGGCGGTCTGGTGAGCGCGGCGGTCAAGTACACGTTGGCCCGGATCGGGCTGTTCCTGCTGGTCGTGGTGGCACTGTGGCCGGTCGGGATGAACCTGTTCCTCAAGCTGATGGTGGCGTTGATCTTCTCGGCCGCTGCGTCGTTCTTCCTGCTCCGGGGCTGGCGGGACCAGATGGCCGAGGAGGTGGCCGCCGCCGCCGAGCGACGCCGGGCGGAGAAGGAGCGGCTGCGCTCCGCCCTGGCCGGCGACGACCACCCCGCCGAGGGCGACCCGCGCACCTGACGCCCCACCGGGTGGTGCCTCAGCCCGCCCAAGATCCACTCCAGATCGGCCCAATGGCGGTATCGCCGCCGGAGTCATACCGCTATTTCGACTCCCGAGAGTGGATCTTGGGCGGGGCGGGTGGGGCTGGGTGGGGTCACCAGTTGGTGGAGCCGGGGACTACCGGCCAGGGGCGGTCGGTCGGCTTGATCAGGTAGGCGATGCCGCCCGAGCCGCCGGCCACGGTGCCGTTGGCCCGGTGCCGCTTGGTCCGTAGCCAGATCTGCTCGAACTGGTCGCGTCGGTAGACGTTGCGTACCTCGGCGTTGGACGCCGACGCCGGGTCGTTGACGATCACGTCACCGTCGGCGGTGAAGCCGACGATCACGAACAGGTGCCCGGAGGTGCCGTAGTTCGACCCGTCCAGTTCGGTGTCGAGGAAGGACTGCGAGGTGACCACGGGGATGCCGGCGCGGATGAAGCGTTCCGCCTCGTCGAGGGAGTGCAGCCGGGTCACCCGGGCCTCGATGCCGGGGAAACTAGCCGCGTACGCGGTGTTGAACGGCCAGTTGCCCGCGCCCTCGTACTCGTTGTCCCAGGTCATCCGGGCGGCGTGGACGACCTGCGGGTCGGGGTGGCCGGGCTCGATCCAGGACAGGTCGGCCGCCGACGGGAGCCTGCGGTAGTACTCCAGCACCATCGTGGTGGACGTCGGGCTGCACCAGACCTGGCCGCCGCCGCCCCACTCGGGGTAGCTGCCCCGGTGGATCATCTGGGATCGGGCGGGCACCGGCAGTTCGATGCCCCAGGCGATGCGGCCCCGGCTGGGCGGGACGGTGAACCGGTCCGGCACGTGTGAACTCATCGCGCCGAGCATCCGGACCCGGGGTGCGGCGGCCTGGCCGGGCACGCGGTAGAGGGTCAACCGGAGCTGGTACGACCGCAGCAGCACTCCGGCGTCGGCGTCGTCGATGGCGAACGTGTCGGTCCACACGCTGGACCAGGGGTCACCCTGACCGTCCAGGGTGGCCCGGGCGATGTCCTGGTCGCCGGAGGCCCAGCGGGCCATGACGTACCACGGGGTGTGGCCGCCGGTGGAGTAGGTGCCCTGGAGTTCGACCTGGAGCCAGGTGCCGGCGGGGGTGTCGGCGTTCCAGGAGGCGACGAGTTCGGTGGCGTCGAAGCCGATCGGGGTGGGCGGTGAGGTCCAGGTGGAGTATTCCCAGGTGCGGGTGGTGCCGGTGTGTTCGTCGGTGAACTCGGTGGTGCCGGCGGGTCGGCCCATGGTGAGGCCGGCGCGGTGGCCGGGTGCGGCGTGGGTGCCCCGGTGGGTGCCGGCCCGCCAGTCGGGGTACCGGGACCACTCCTGGAAGGTGATCTGCTCGTCGTGCCCCCCGGCGGGAGGACGGTCCCCGGCGGGAGGACGGTCCCCGGCGGGAGGACGGTCCCCGGCGGGAGGACGGTCCCCGGCGGGCGGGTGCGCCCCGGTGGATGACGGGCCGCCGGCCCGGACGGGTGCGGTGCTGGCGAGCAGGGTGAGGGTGGCGATGCCGACCAGGGCGACCGTGCGCAGGGCTCTGCTGGACATGGCAACTCCGCGGGGTGGGGAATCGTTGCCGTTCACTGTCCCGCCTGGCAGGAAGTTTCGCCAGATGGTGTCATCAAGAAAACCATTGCCGGTATGACGATCCGGTCGGGATGGTGGGAGATAGTCACGGATATTGATATGACCATGTGACTGCTGGTGAAGTGGGCGCACAACGGGATACCCCGTACCCCGAGGAGGATGTCCATGGCCTTCCGCACCTCCCCCTTCCGTCGTCGCCTGGCGCTCGCCGTCGTCGCCGGCCTCGGTCTCACCGCCGTCGCCACTGGGCCGGTCTCCGCCCGCCCGGCCCCGGAGCCCGAGCCCGCCGCCGTCAGCTACCGCGTGCTCGGTCCGCGTACCCTCGCCGACCGCAACGCGGTCGCCCGCACCGGCGCGGCCATCGACTCCGCCGAGCACGGCGTGCTGTACGTCTCGGCCAACCGGTCCGAGGCCGCCGCTATCACCCGGCTCGGCTTCCGGCTGGAACGGGAGGTCGAACCGGCCCCCGCCGAGGGTGCCCGCGCCAACGCCTTCCCGCCGGCCGACTCGAACTACCACGACTACGCCGAGCTGACCACAGTGGTCAACCAGGTGGTCGCCGACCACCCGGCGATCGCCCGCAAGATCAGCATCGGCAAGTCGTACGAGGGCCGCGACCTGATGGCGGTGAAGATCTCGGACAACGTCGGCACCGACGAGGCCGAACCGGAGATCCTGTTCAACGCCCAGCAGCACGCCCGCGAGCACCTGACCGTCGAGATGGCGATCTACCTGCTCAACCTGTTCACCGACAGCTACGGCAGCGACTCGCGGATCACCAACATCGTCAACTCCCGGGAGATCTGGATCGTCCCCACGGTCAACCCGGACGGCAGCGAGTACGACATCGCCACCGGCTCCTACCGGTCCTGGCGCAAGAACCGGCAGCCCAACAGCGGCGCGGCGGCGGTCGGCACCGACCTGAACCGCAACTGGGGCTACAACTGGGGCTGCTGCGGCGGCTCGTCCGGCACGCCGTCGTCGAGCACCTACCGGGGGCCGTCCGCCTTCTCCGCGCCGGAGACCAAGGCGCTGCGGGACTTCGTCAACAGCCGGGTCGTCGGCGGGGTGCAGCAGATCAAGGCCAACATCGACTGGCACACCTACTCGCAGCTGGTGCTCTGGCCGTTCGGCTACACCACGGCGAACACCCCCAGCGGGATGACCGCCGACCAGTACAACACCTTCGCCACCCTCGGGCAGCGGATGGCGGCCACCAACGGCTACACCCCCGAGCAGTCCAGCGACCTCTACATCACCGACGGCGACAGCCTCGACTGGATGTGGGCGACCCACAAGATCTGGGCGTACACCTTCGAGATGTACCCCGGGTCGTCCGGGGCCGGCGGCGGCTTCTACCCGCCCGACGAGGTGATCCCCGCCCAGACCTCCCGCAACAAGGAGGCGGTGCTGCTCCTGTCCGAGTACGCCGACTGCCCCTACCGGGTGATCAACAAGCAGAGCACGTACTGCTGAGTTACCGGACGTGATTCCCGGGTGGGGTCCCGTAAGCCCCCGACGGGGCCCCACCCACCCCTCCCGTCCGGACGATCTTCGCTGGTCGTGCGCTACCGTGGCACCCGATCGACCGCAGCGAAGCCGGTGCGAAACCGGCGCTGTCCCGCAACTGTGATGACCCACCGAGGCTCCCCGCCCTGCGCCGGAGCCGCCGCGACGCCCGGCCCGACGTGGCCGGCGTCGCCGTGTGTGGGGACGAGCCAGGTCGCCTGCGGTCGGTCGCGACACGCGCTCTCGAGGAAGGGCGCCTCGCGGACGGGCACGCACCGCGCGCCCTGTCGGCGAAGCACCACGCTCCTCGACCGACAGGAGGCCAGATGTCCCGACGTACCCCCCGGTTGTTCGCCGTCACCCTCGCGGTGGCCGCCCTCGCCCTCGGCGCGTGCGCCGAGAAGACCTCCTCCGACACCCCCGCCGCCGGCGGCAGCTCCGGTGCGGCGGCCTTCCCGGCCACGGTGGGCAACCTCACCCTGGAAAAGCGGCCCGAGAAGATCGTCTCGTTGTCGCCCACCGCGACCGAGATGCTCTTCGCCATCGGCGCAGGCCCGCAGGTCACGGCCGTCGACGACCAGTCGAACTTCCCGGCCGACGCGCCCAAGAGCGAGCTGTCCGGCTTCCAGCCCAACGCCGAGGCGATCGCCGGCAAGAACCCCGACCTGGTGGTCCTCGCCAACGACACCAACAAGATCATCGCCCAGCTCACCGCGCTGAAGGTCCCGGTGCTGCTCACTCCGGCGGCGACCACCCTCGACGACACCTACCGGCAGCTCACCGACCTGGGCACGCTCACCGGGCACCCGACGGAGGCGGCCGACGTCACCGCCCGGATGAAGGACGAGATCGGCAAGCTCACCAAGGACCTGCCGCAGCGGTCGACGAAGCTGACCTACTACCACGAGCTGGGGCCGGAGCTGTACAGCGCGACCAGCAAGACCTTCATCGGCTCGATCTACGCGCTGGCCGGCCTGGAGAACATCGCCGACGCCTCCGACGCCGACGGCAAGAACGGCGGATACCCGCAGCTCTCCCAGGAGGTCATCGTCAAGGCGAACCCCGACTTCGTCTTCCTGGCCGACGTCAAGTGCTGCCAGCAGAGCGCCGACACGGTCAAGGCCCGCAGCGGCTGGGCCGGCGTCACCGCCGTCAAGAACAACCAGATCGTCGCGCTCGACGACGACATCGCCTCGCGCTGGGGGCCGCGCGTGGTCGACCTGCTCCGGTCGATCGTCGACGCCACCGCCAAGGTGCCCGCGTGACGGTCCGCTGACCGTGCGGTCCACCACACCCGCACCGGCCGGGACGCGCGACGCGTCCCGGCCGGCCCGCGTCACCGGTACGCCCCGGCCGGCCGGCCTGCGCAAGCGCTGGCTCGCCGCCGGGGTGCTCGCCGTGCTGGTGGCCCTGGTCGCCGGGGTGTCCCTCGGCCCGGTCAGCCTGCCGCCCGGCAGCGTCGCCGCCGAACTGCTCAACCTGCTGCCGGGGGTACGCCTCGACAGCGGGCTCACCGAACGCGAGATCGCCATCGTCACGGAGCTGCGGCTGCCCCGGGTGGTGCTCGGCCTGCTCGTCGGCGGCCTGCTCGCCCTGGCCGGCGGCTGCTACCAGGGCGTGTTCCGCAACCCGCTGGCCGACCCGTACCTGCTGGGGGTGGCGGCCGGCGCGGGGTTCGCGGTGACCGCGGTGATCACGCTGGGCGGCGTCGGGGCGGGCGGTGCGCTGACCGGGATGCC
This sequence comes from Micromonospora sp. S-DT3-3-22, assembly GCF_015354745.1. Classification (NCBI taxonomy): domain Bacteria; kingdom Bacillati; phylum Actinomycetota; class Actinomycetes; order Micromonosporales; family Micromonosporaceae; genus Micromonospora; species Micromonospora sp. S-DT3-3-22. Next base: position 49,730 of record NZ_JACGMO010000034.1, on the reverse strand, counting down.
GGTCACCATCCCGCTCGCCGCGTTCGTCGGCTCGCTCGGTGCGGTCGCCCTGACGTACCTGCTCGGGGCGGCCGGCGGGCGGGACCGCTCCCCGGCCACCCTGATCCTGGCCGGGGTCGCGGTGTCCGCGTTCCTCGCCGCCGGGCAGACGTACCTGCTGCAACGGCACTCCGACAGCATCCAGCAGGTCTACTCCTGGCTGCTCGGCCGGTTGGGCACCGCCGGCTGGGGTGACGTGCGGCTGATCCTGCCGTACTTCGTGCTGACCACCGTGGTGGTCCTGCTGCACCGGCGGGAACTCGACGTGCTCTCCGTCGGCGACGACGAGGCGGGCAGCCTCGGCCTGCACCCGCAACGTTCCCGCTACCTGCTGATCGCCGCCGCCTCGCTGGGCACCGCCGCCGCGGTCTCCGCCTCGGGGCTGATCGGCTTCGTCGGGATCATCGTGCCGCACACCGTGCGGCTGCTGGCCGGGTCGAGCCACCGGGTCATCCTGCCGCTGTCGCTGCTCTTCGGCGCGGCGTTCCTGGCGCTGACCGACGTGGTCGCCCGGACCGCCGCCGCTCCCGCCGAGATCCCGATCGGCGTGGTCACCGCCCTGCTCGGCGGCCCGTTCTTCGTCCTGGTCCTGCGCACCGCCCGCCGGGTTTTTCCATGAACGTGCCGGCGGTGCAGGTGCGGGGGCTGCACGTGCGGCTCGGTGGGGCGGTGATCCTGGCCGGCGTCGACCTGACGGTCGCCAGCGGCGAATGGGTCACCGTGATCGGGCCGAACGGCGCCGGCAAGTCGACCCTGCTGCGCGCCGTCGGCGGCCTGCTGCCCGCCCCGGGCGCGGTCTCCCTCTTCGGTACGCCGTCCGGCGCGCTGCGTCGCCGGGAGCGGGCCCGGGTGGTGGCGACGGTGGCGCAGTCCCCGGTGGTGCCGGCGGGCATGTCGGTGTTCGACTACGTCCTGCTGGGGCGGACCCCGTACATCGCGCCGCTGGGCCGGGAGTCGGCGGCCGACCTGGCCGCCGTGCACGACGTCCTCGACCGGCTGGACCTGACCGGGTTCCACGGGCGGGAGCTGGCCACCCTCTCCGGCGGGGAGCGGCAGCGGGTGTTCCTGGCCCGTGCCCTCGCCCAGGGCGCCACCCTGCTGCTGCTGGACGAGCCGACCAGCGCGCTGGACATCGGCCACCAGCAGGAGGTGCTGGAGCTGGTCGACCAGCTCCGCCGCACGCACGGCCTCACCGTGCTCGCCACCATGCACGACCTCTCCGTCGCCGGCGAGTACGCCGACCGGATGGTGCTGCTCGCCGACGGCCGGGTCGTCGCGGCGGGCCCGCCCGACCAGGTGCTCACCGAGGAGTTGCTGTCCCGCCACTACCGGGCCCGGGTCCGGGTCGTTCCCGGCGACCACGGTCCGCTGGTGGTGCCCAGCCGTCCCGGCCCGCCGCGGCACTGACCTGCGGCGTCACCGTCGTCAGGCGGGATCGGTGGCGGGGTGGAGCAGGGAGAACCGGGCGCCTCCGGGGTCGCGCAGGGTGCTCCGGCGGCCCAGCAGGGTGTCCCGGGGCGGGGTGAGGATGGTGCCGCCGAGGGTGGTGGCGCGGGCGGCGGCCGCGTCGACGTCGGCCACCGCGAAGAACACCGACCAGTACGCCGGCCGCGCCGGGTCGGGGGTGGGTAGCATCCCGGCCACGATCCGTGCCCCGCACCGCCAGCCGGTGTAGCCGGGCCCGCCGGCGGGCTGCTCCTCCGGGTGCCAGCCGAAGACCAGCTCGTAGAAGACCTTCGCGCCCTCCGGGTCGGGGCTGACCAGCTCGTTCCAGCACATCGCGCCGGGGGCGTCGAGCAGTTCCGCCCCGGGCGTCCGCATCGGCTGCCAGACGCTGAACACCGCGCCGGCCGGGTCGGCGAAGACCGCCATCCGGCCGGCGTCGAGGACGTCGAACGGGGCGACCAGCACCTGACCGCCGGCTGCCCCGACCCGGGTGGTGACCAGGTCGGCGTCGTCGGTCGCCACGTACGTCGACCAGACCGGCTCCCGGCCCGGGTCGGCCGGCGGGCCGGCGCCCGCCACCGCCCGGCCGTCCCTGTGGAAGGTGGTGTACCCGGCCATCCGGGGTTCCGGCGCGATCCGGCCGGTCCAGCCGAACAGCTCGGGGTAGAACCGCCGGGCGGCGTCCAGGTCGGGGGTCGCCAGGTCGGTCCAGCAGGGCGTGCCTGCGGCGACGGTGCGCACGTCGACCCCTCTCGGCTCGGGGCGTACGGGTGGACGCCCTGCCGGCATCGTGGCACCGGGCGGCGGCCACCGGGCCGAACCGGCGTACAGGTCAACTGAACCGGCGACCCTCGTCCCGCCGGTATGCCCAGCCGGAGACCGTGGCGAGCAGCACGATCCAGACCCCGAGCATGGCCAGGGCGAGCGGGTCCGGCTGCCAGTCGCCGACCGCCGCCCACATCAGCTCGACCGCGCCCCGGGTGGGCAGGAACGGGGCGACCACCTGGATGAAGCCGGGCGCGTCGCCCGGCGCGGAGAGCAGGCCGCCGCCGAAGGCCAACGGGAAGAAGATGACCTGCGCGACGACGATCGCGGCCTTGCTCGGCAGCGAGTAGCCGATGGCGAGCCCGAGCAGGGTGAACGGCACCGAGACCACGGCCACGGTGGCCGCGCCGAGCAGCAGCCCGACCGGGGTGATCCGGGCGGCCGTGGCGACCGCCGCGATGACCACGACGGGCAGCATCGACAGGTACGTCAGCACCAGCCCGGCCAGGATCCGCCCGGCCAGTCGGGGTCCCGGCCCGGCCGGCAGGGTCCGGGTGTACGGGTTCCACGGCTGGTCGCGGTCCTCGGCGACGCCGACGCCGTACTGGAAGATGTTGGCGCTCATCACCGCGAAGGTGACCATCGCGGCGGTGGCGTAGGTGGCACCGGTCGGGTCGTCCCCGGCGAACGGGACGACGAAGAAGAGCATCGCGGCGGCGGGGAAGAACGCGCTGCCGACCACGGCGACGGGGATGCGGATGGTTTCCAGGAGCTGGTAGCGGGCGTGGACCAGGGTGAGCGGCACGGCGTCGACTCCTCAGGCGGTGGGTCGGGCACCGACGGCGGTGCCGGTGGCGGTGGCCGGGTCGGCGGTGATGGCGAGGAACGCCTCCTCCAGCGAGGTGGGGCGGACCTCCAGCTCGCGGAACGTCACCCCGGCGGTGACGAGGTCGCGGACCAGTTGGTCGGCGTCGGTGGTGAGCAGGTGGGTACGTCCCTCGGTGTGTTCGGTGGCGACCACGCCGGGCAGCGCCGGCAGGTCGTCGGCGACGAGGCTGACCCGGCGGACGCCGACGATGCCCCTGATCGCGGCGGTGGTGTCGTCGGCGAGCACCCGGCCCTGCCCGAGCACCACGACCCGCTGCGCCAACGCCTCGACCTCTTCGAGGTAGTGGCTGCTCAGCAGCACCGTCCCGCCGTCGGCGTGGAACGACCGGATGGCCTCCCACAGGGTGTGCCGGGCCTCGACGTCCAGCCCGGTGGTCGGCTCGTCGAGGACGACCAGCCGGGGCCGGCCGACGAACGCCAGCGCGACGGCGAGCCGACGCCGCTGGCCGCCGGAGAGCCCGCCGGTCTGCCGTCGTACCTGGTCGGTGAGGCCGAACCGGTCGAGCAACTCGCCCCGGGGCACCGGGTCGGGGAAGTGCGCGGAGACGAAGTCGACCACCTCGCCGACGCGGAGGGTGCCGGGCAGACCGGTTTCCTGCGGGGTGACCCCGAGTTGCCGCCTCGACGCCGGCTGGCGGGGGTCGCCGCCGAAGAGTTCGACCCGGCCGGCGGTGGGCCGGCGCAGCCCGACCAGCAGGTTGATCAGGGTGCTCTTGCCGGCCCCGTTCGGGCCGAGGAGGCCGACGAGTTCGCCGGCGGAGACGGTGAGGTCGGCCCGGTCGAGGGCGAGGACGTCGCCGTACCGGCGGGTGGCCTGGTCGGCTCGGGCGAGGATCATCGGGGCTCCCGGGGGTCGGCGGGGTCGAGCAGGGCGCGGATGTTCTCGGTGTATTCCTCGAACGCCCGCCGTCCGCGCCGGCTGAGCCGGACCAGGGTGGTCGGGGTGCGTCCGCGGTGGGTCTTGTCGATCTCGACGTAGCCGGCGTCCTCCAGCTTGCGCAGGTGGACGGAGAGGTTGCCGGCGGTCATCGCGAGCAGTTCCTGGAGGCGGGGGAAGGTGATCCGGTCGCCGTCGGCGAGGGTGGCCAGGGTGACCACCACCCGCAGCCGGGCCTGGGCGTGGATGACCGGGTCGAGTTCGCTCATCCGTGCCGCCGCCGGGCGAGCGCGCCGGCCACCAGCAGTCCGCCGCCGCCGGCCACCGACACCACCAGGGCGTGCCAGCCGGGGCCGGCGATGACGCCGACGATGTTGACTGCGGTGAGCCAGACGCCGAGGCGGAACAGGGTGCGGTCGAGCCAGATCGCGCCGCCGGCCATGTGCAGGGCGCCGGTGAGCCCGACCGACAGCGCCGACCAGAGCAGCCCGGCGAGGTCGGGCGGCAGGCTGTCGGTGACCCGGCCGATCACCACGGACAGGCCGAAGAACCCGAGGCCCCAGGCGGTGCCGTACCACCTGCCGCGCCGGGCCGACTCGCCGGCGACGTGCCGGTAGGCGCGGGCGCTGCCCACCCCGAAGACCACGGCGGCGGCGGCGAGCAGCACGAAGAGCAGGGTCAGCGGTAGCCAGGCGGGCATCGGTACGAGGGTGCGGCCGTCGGGGGAGAAGCGCAGGAAGTAGACCCCGAAGCCGATCAGCCAGGCGAACCCCCACGGCCAGTAGTGCACCCGGGGGTCGGGTTCCAGCCCGCGGACGGTGCTGGCCTGTTGCTCGCGGATCAGCCGCATCGCCGCGGCGGCGTCGATCGGGGCGTCGTCTTCGGGGGTCATGCAAACTACTTTAAAACACAAAGTCGAGTGCGCGGCCGTCCGGGTCGGCCACCGGACAGCGGGGCTCAGGCCGGCGTCGGATCACCCGACGGGTCGGCCAGCGGGTCGGGCAGCGGGGCGGTGTGCAGCACCGACAACCGGGACACCGCACGGGTCAACGCCACATAGAGGCGGTGCAGGCCCCGTGGCTCGGCGGCCACGATCGCCGCCGGCTCGACCACCACCACCTGGTCGTACTCCAGGCCCTTGACCAGGGTCGCGGGGACCACGGTGACCCGCACCGAGGCGGTCGGGTCGTCGGCGGTCGCGGTCGGCACCCCGGCGTCCGCCAGCGCCGCCCGCAGCCCGTCCACCGCGTCGTCGGCGGCGATCACCCCGACCGAACCGTCGTGCCCGAGCGCCGCGCGCACCTCGGCCACCGTCGCCGCCGCCAGGTCGGTCACGGTACGCACGTCGAGCGCGCCGTCGCGGCGCAGCGACACCGCCGGCGGTACGTCGACCGCCAGCGCCGGCAGCAGCCGGTTGGCGAACGCGACCACCACGGCCGGCACCCGGAACCCGACGCTCAGCGGCACCACCACCGCGTCCGGCTTGCCCAGGTGGGCCAGGGACTCCCGCCAGTCGGTCGCCGCCCACGGCGCGGTGCCCTGGGCCAGGTCGCCGAGCAGGGTGATCGAACCGTGCTCGCTGCGCCGGGCGATGGCCCGGCACTGCATCGGCGAGAGATCCTGCGCCTCGTCGACGACGACGTGCCCGAAGCCGGTGGGCCGTTCGATCAGCCCGGCCGCCTCGTCGATCAGCACCGTGTCGGCGGCGGTCCACCGGGTCGCCTTCGGCGTGCGGCCGAGCCTCGTGCCGACCGTGACGGCACCCGACCGGCTCCTGACCGACCCGGTGCCGGTCGGGTCGGTGGGGGTCGCCCCGCCGCGCAGCAGGGCCTGCTCGTCGGGGGTGAGCAGGCCATCGGCGGCGGCGGCGAGCACGGCCGGGTCACCGAGCACCGCGTGCACCAGCCCCTCCGGGGTGAGCGCCGGCCAGGCCGCGTCGAGGAAAGCGGTGACCGGGCGGGCCTTCCCCATCCGGCGCAGCCAGGCGTCGCCCGGCGACTCGGCCCGGCGGGCCTCGGCCTGCCGTTGCAGCAACCCGACCACCCGGGCCCGCACCCGCTCCCGCCCGGTGTCGTACGGCAGGCCCTCCCGACGGGTCTCCTCGACCACCCGGTGCAGCGGGTCCAGGCCGATCCGCCAGCGGAACGACCCGTCCGACACCATGATCGGCTCGGTCGGGGCGGTGATCCGCTGGTCCGCCGCCCGACGCAGCACCCCGGCCATCCGTGGGTCGTGCTTGAGCGCGGCGACCGCCGGATCGTCGACCGCGCGGACGGGCACCCGGGCGACCAGGTCCTCCACGGTGGCCTGGGCCACCTCGACCTCGCCGAGGGCGGGCAGCACCGCCGCGATGTACGACAGGAACGCCCGGTTCGGGCCGACGATCAGCACCCCGGCCCGGCGCAGCCGTTCCCGGTGCAGATAAAGCAGGTACGCGGCGCGGTGCAGCCCGACCGCCGTCTTGCCGGTGCCCGGCGCGCCCTGGACGCAGATCGAGTCGGCCAGGTCGGCCCGGACCAGTTCGTCCTGCTCGGGCTGGATGGTGGCGACGATGTCGCGCATCGGCCCGACCCGGGGGCGTTCGATCTCGGCGGTGAGGATGCGGCTGGCCGTGCCCAGTTCCTCGCCCCGGTCCAGGTGCTCGTCCTCGAAGCTGGTCAGCGCCCCGGCGCTGAACCCGAACCGTCGTCGTACCGCGACGCCCTGCGGGTCCCGGGCGCTGGCCCGGTAGAACGAGCGGGACACCGGGGCCCGCCAGTCCAGCACCAGCGGTTCGCCCCGGTCGTCGGTGACGTGCCGCCGGCCGACGTGGTAGCCCCGCCCGGCGTGCTCCCGGTCGGCGGGGCCGAAATCCAGGCGGCCGAAGAAGAGCGCGGTGGTCGGGTCATCGGCCAGCTCGGCGACCCGCCGGGCCAGGTGCCGGCCGAGCTGCTCGGCGGTGTACGCGTCCCCGGCGACCTTGTCGCCGGTGGCGAAGAGCGACTCGGCGCGGTCGCGCATCCGGCGCAGGGCCTGCCGGGAGGTTGCCAGGTGGGCCCGCTCGGCGGCGAGCTCGTCGTCCAGGGACTGTTCGGGGGCGTGCAGGGTCATCCTCGTACTCCTCGACACGGGAAGAACGCTGCCGCTCGCGTTTCCGACCCGTGGTCGGCGCGGGGACGTCCGCTGCGGTGCTACACACCTCGGCCGTCGGGCGGGACAAAGTAGCCTACTACCGCCGACCGGCCCGGCAACCGAATTACGGCCGCAGCAGCGGGGCCGCCCGTGATCGGACCAGGTCGGTCCGGTGGGAGGCGGTGCGGGCTTGGCCACTGTCCGGGCCTCCCGGTGAGCCGGTACGGGCCGGCGGGGATACGGTCGGGGCATGGTTGAGCGCGTGGCACGTCCCCGGGTCGGGCACATCCAGTTCCTGAACTGCCTGCCGATCTACTGGGGGCTGATGCGTTCCGGCGCGCTGCTCGACGTCGACCTGCACAAGGACTCGCCGGACCGGCTCAGCGCGGCGTTGGTCGCCGGTGACCTGGACATCGGCCCGATCTCCCAGGTGGAGTACCTGCGGCACGCCGACGAGCTGCTGCTCCTGCCGGATCTGGCGGTGGGCAGCGACGGGCCGGTGCTCTCGGTCAACGTGGTCTCCACCAGGCCGCTGGCCGAGCTGGACGGCCGCCGGGTCGCGCTCGGCTCGACGTCGCGGACCGGGGTGCTGCTGGCGCAGCTCCTGCTTGCCGACCGGTACGGCGTCCACCCGGAGTACTTCCGCTGCCCGCCGGACCTGACCCAGATGCTGCTGGAGGCCGACGCCGGGGTGCTGATCGGTGACGTGGCGCTGCGCGCCCTCTACGAGGCGCCGGGTCGGGGGCTGGCGGTGACCGACCTGGGTCAGGCGTGGCGGGAGTGGACCGGGCTGCCGATGGTGTTCGCCGTCTGGGCGGTCCGCCGGGACTTCGCCGCCGCGCATCCGGGCCTGGTCAAGGAGGTGCACGAGGCGTTCCTGCGCTCCCGTGACCTGTGCCTGGCCGAGCTGGACCAGGTGGCCGAGGCGGCGGCCCGCTGGGAGCCGTTCGACGCGGCGACCCTGGCCACGTACTTCCGTACCCTCGACTTCTCGCTGGGTGGGCGGCAGGTCGCCGGCCTGCGCGAGTTCGCCCGCCGCGCGGCGGCGACCGGCGAGGCGCCCGCCCTGCCCGAGGGCGGCCCGGAGTTCTTCGCCGGCTGACCTGCCGGCCCGGCTCCGGACCGGCCGGTTTGGGTCAGGTGCTGGGGCCGATCAGGGCTTCGGTGATCTTCTGGCAGTTCTTCATGCCGTACTCGTAGCCCATGTCGATCGGGTAGCGGACCATCACGCCCATCGTCCAGGTGTCGCCGATGGCCAGGCAGTTGATGTGCATCTCCTGCTCGCGGGTCCGGTCGATCCAGCCGTTCTTGATGGCGATCTTCTTCTGCTCGGCCGCCGGGAACGCCTTGCGGATGCCGAAGTCACCCGAGCCCCGGACCAGCTTCATCTCGTTGAGCAGCCACTTGGTCCACGTGGGGCCGGCGGCGCGACCGTCGGCGATGCAGTTGCCGAGCCGGGCGGCGTCGCGGGGGGAGAGGTTGGTCCGGCTCCAGCCACCGTCGGCGGCCACGCTGCTGTCGGTGAGCTTGCACAGCGAGAGCAGCCGCTTGATCGAGGCGGACCGGCCGACCCCGTTGTAGAACTGCTCGGCCCGGGTGTTGTCGCTGTCCCGGATGATCCGGGTGGCGTCGGCGAGCTTGGCGTCGCTCGGGGTCTGCCCGTTCTCGGCCGCCCGCCGCAGGTAGTCGGCGACGATCCACGACTTGATCAGCGAGGCGGTGGTGCTGGTCTCGGCCATGTTGTCCGAGCCGATGATCGTGCCGGTCCGGCGGTCCAGCACGCTCCAGGCGTACCAGCCCTTGATTTCGAGGTCGATGTCCCGGTCCGCGAAGGGCAGCGGTGTGAGCGACGGGGTCGGCGACGGTGCCGGGTTCGGCCGGCTGTGGCGGTCGACGGCCGACCCGGTGGACCGGGACGCGGTGGACGGGTCACCCCAGCGCGAGGCGGCGGTGGACTCCATCGGTGAGCCGGGGAGCAGCCGCAGCGAGACGAGCACGAGACCGGTGAGGACCGCGGCGACCGCGATGATCTTCAACGGCTGGTGGTCCCGTCGGGCGGAGCGGCGGGGCCGCCGGCTGCCCGGCATCAGAGCTTCCCGAGCGGCTGCGGCACCTTGAGCGCGGCGCCGGGCTGCGGGGTGACCAGCTGGGTGGCGACGCTGGCGCACACCTTGGCACCGTACGCCAACTGCTGGCGGACCGGGTAGCGCATCATCACGGCGAGGCTCCACTTGTCGGTGACGGCGAGGCAGCTGACATGCCAGTTGCCGTCGTAGCTGAGGGGGGTCCAGCCGTTCTTCATCGCGACCGGGCCCTGCTTGATGATTTCGTCGGGCAGACCGTCGACGATGCCCCACCGACCGCCGCCGGCACGGGCCAGCTGCTTGCTCACGCTGCCCCGGACCTGGGCCATCTCGTTGAGCACCCACTTGGTCCAGTGGGGGCCGGCGGCCTTGCCGTCGGCGATGCAGTCACCGAGCCGGACGGCGTCGCGGGGGGACATCCGGGTGAAGCTCCACCAGCCCTCGTAGCCGGGGACGTTGCCGCGCTTGGTGTCGGTCAGGCCGCAGATCTGGATGGCCCGCTTGAGCACGACACTGGGCTGGCCGCGATCCAGCGCCCGGTAGGAGCCGCCGGCCGCCGCGTAGATCCGGTTGGTGGCGTCGTCGTTGCTGTCCCGGATGGCCAGGCTCGCGTTCTTCAACATCGGTGCCGGCGGTTTCCGGTCGCCGAGCTCGCGCAGGTAGTCGGAGACGATCCAGACCTTGAGCATCGACTCGGTCGAGCTGGTCGAGGTCATGTTCTTCGAGCCGGAGAGCTGACCGGTCGTGCGGTCCTGCAGGGCCCAGGCGAAGAACTCCCCCTTGAAGTTCACCGAGACCGTGGTCCCGGCCAGGGTGGGCGCCGGGGGCGCGGTGGGCGTGGGCGCGGGCACCTTTTCGGCCGCGCCGCCGCCGCTGCCGCCGGTCGGGTCGTCGCCGGCGAGCTTGGCGTAGGCGGTCGGCACTAGCAGGCCGGTGCCGAGCAGCACCGCCAGAACGGCGAACACCATGATCACGCGAGATCGCATGCGTGGGTGAGCTCCAGATGTCAGGGCCGGGGGGACCGGCTGCTTCCGCGGGTATCGGCTCGACCGCCGAGGCCGGGGGAATGGCCTGTTTCTCGCTGGCGATCGTCGGTAGCCGATCGGTGGTGACCGGGGAAGTCTACGTCCGGACAGCCGACTCGCCAGAATCCGACGCACGGCAAACTGCCGGTAAGTCGAGATAAAGGCACGGTTTGCGCCCCTTGTAGGTATTCATCTTTGATCAGTGACCCAAGTCATAGCCGACCAGGTGTCCTGGTGTCGACCGGGCGCATCCGCCTGGTAACGGAAGGCGCTACTCAAATCCTGTTACACCCTCTGGTGTCATTGGAGGCGAGCTGTAACACTTGACGAATGTATGGCAACGACTTCGCCCCGGAGCAGGACGCGCCCGGCGGTGGCCTGCTCGGTCAGGTCGAGGCCGCCGAGGCGGCGCTGCGCGAGGCGGCGGCCCGCGCCCGGGAGGGCGATCCCATGCCCGGCGCGGACCCGGCGGCGTACTTCGCCGACGTGATCGACGCCGATCAGAAGATCGAACCCCGCGACTGGATGCCCGACGCCTACCGTCGGACGCTGGTCCGGCAGATCGCCCAGCACGCCCACTCGGAGATCATCGGCATGCAGCCCGAGGGGAACTGGATCAGTCGGGCCCCCTCGCTCAAGCGCAAGGCCATCCTGCTGGCCAAGGTGCAGGACGAGGCCGGCCACGGCCTCTACCTCTACGCCGCCGCCGAAACCCTGGGCGTCAGCCGCGACGAACTGGTCGAGCTGCTGCTCGACGGTCGGCAGAAGTACAGCTCGATCTTCAACTACCCCACCCTCACCTGGGCCGACGTGGGCGCGATCGGGTGGCTGGTGGACGGCGCGGCGATCGTCAACCAGGTCCCGCTGTGCCGCTGCTCCTACGGGCCGTACGCGCGGGCGATGATCCGGGTCTGCAAGGAGGAGTCGTTCCACCAGCGGCAGGGCTTCGAGATCCTGCACACCCTGGCGCACGGCACCCCGGTCCAGCGGGCGATGGCGCAGGACGCGCTCGACCGCTGGTGGTACCCGTCGCTGGCGATGTTCGGCCCACCCGACGGTGACTCCACCCACTCCGCGCAGTCGATGGCCTGGAAGATCAAGCGGTTCTCCAACGACGAGCTGCGGCAACGCTTCGTCGACATGTGCGTGCAGCAGGCGGAGATCCTCGGGCTCACCATCCCCGACCCCGACCTGCGCTGGAACGACGAGCGGCAGGCGTACGACTTCACCCAGCCCGACTACGACGAGCTGATGCGGGTGATCTCCGGTGAGGGCCCCTGCAACCGGCAACGGATGGAACACCGGCGACGGGCCCACGCCGACGGCGCCTGGGTCCGCGAGGCCGCCACGGCGTACGCCGCGAAGCGGGCCGCGCGGAGCCGGGCCACGGACCAGCGGGAGAAGGTGGCCGCGTGAGCGAGCAGAACGAACCACCCCGGGTGCCGGCGACCTCGCCGCTGTGGGAGGTCTTCGTCCGGGCCCGGCGGGGGCTGTCCCACACCCACGTCGGCAGCCTGCACGCCCCCGACGCCGAGCTGGCCCTGCGCAACGCCCGGGACCTCTACACCCGCCGGCAGGAGGGCGTCTCCATCTGGGTGGTGCCGGCCGGCGCGATCACCGCGTCCAGCCCCGACGAGAAGGACGCCTTCTTCGACCCGGCCGCCGACAAGGTCTACCGCCACCCCACCTTCTACGAGGTGCCGGACGGGGTGGCCCACCTGTGAACGGCCCCTTCGACTTCACCCTCGCCCTCGGCGACGACGCGCTGGTGGCCGCCCAGCGGCTCGGCGAGTGGGCCACCCGCGCGCCCGAGATGGAAGAGGACATCGCGCTGGCCAACATCGCCCTCGACCAGCTCGGCGCGGCCCGCCTGCTGCTGTCGTACGCGGGGGAGCTGGAGGGCGCCGGCCGGGACGAGGACGCGTTGGCGTACCTGCGCGACGACCGGGAGTTCCGCAACTGCCTACTGGTCGAGCTGCCCAACGGCGACTTCGCGGTGACCATGGTGAAGCTGCTGCTGCTCGCGGCGTACCAGGTGCCGCTCTACACCGCGTTGGCCGGCTGCCCCGACGAGCGGCTCGCCGCGATCGGCGCGAAGGCACGCAAGGAGTCCGCCTACCACCTGGACCACTCCGCGCTGTGGGTGAAGCGGCTCGGCGACGGCACCGACGAGTCGCACCGCCGCGCCCAGGCCGCGCTGGACCAGCTCTGGCCGTACCACCACGAGCTGTTCACGACGGACCCGGCGGCACCGGTCGACCCGGCCACCCTGCGGGCCGACTTCGACGCCGTGGTGCACCCGGTGCTGGCCGAGGCCACCCTGACCCGGCCGGAGACCGGCTGGACGCCGGGCGGCGGCCGTGACGGCGTGCACACCGAGCACCTGTCCTTCCTGCTGGCCGAGATGCAGGTGCTGCACCGCGCCCACCCCGGGGCCCGGTGGTGAGCGGGTCGGGCCGGGGACGGCAGCGGTGACCGACCCCAGGACGGCCGTCGCGGCGGTGGTGGACCCGGAGATCCGGGTGATCACCATCGACGAGCTGGGCATCCTGCGGGCGGTCGACGAGGAACCGGGCACCGGCCGGGTGGTCGTCACGATCACCCCCACCTACACCGGCTGCCCGGCGATGGACGTGATCCGGGCCGACATCCGGCGGGCGCTGACCGCCGCCGGGCACCCCGACGTCGAGGTCCGCACGGTCTACACCCCGGCCTGGAGCACCGACTGGATCTCCGCCGCCGGGCGGGCCAAGCTCGCCGCCGCCGGCATCGCCCCGCCCGCCCCGCGCGGCGACGGCACGGCGGTGCCGGTGACCCTGGCCGTCCGCTGCCCACGCTGCGGGTCGCCGGAGACCAGCCAGCTCAGCCGCTTCGGCTCCACCGCGTGCAAGGCGCTGTGGCGCTGCCGGTCCTGTTCCGAACCCTTCGACCACCTGAAGGCGCTGTGACTGTCACGATCACCCGGCCGGTGCGCCGCAGGCCGGTCTTCCACCCGCTGCCCGTGGCCGCCGTGGACCGGCTCACCGACGACTCGGTGTCGATCACGTTCGCCGTACCGGAGGACCTGCGCGGGACGTTCGCGTTCTCGGCCGGGCAGCACCTCACGGTCCGCCGTCCTGCCGACACCGACGGCACGGAGGTGCGCCGGTCGTACTCGATCTGCTCCACCCCCGACGAGCTGGCCCGGCACGGCCGGTTGCGGATCGGGGTGCGCGAGGTGCCGGGCGGGGCGTTCTCCGCGTACGCCTGCGGGGCGCTGCGCCGCGGCGACACCGTCGAGGTGCTGCCGCCGCTGGGGCACTTCACCTCCGCGTTCGCCCCGGACCGGGTCCGCCGCTACGGCGCGGTGGTCGCCGGCTCCGGCATCACCCCCGTGCTCGGGCTGGTCGCGACCGCGCTGGCGACCGAGCGGCACAGCACGTTCACCCTGGTGTACGGCAACCGCACGGCCAACTCGGTGATGTTCGCCGAGGAACTGGCCGACCTGAAGGACCGCTATCCGACCCGGCTGCACCTGGTGCACGTGCTGTCCCGGGAGATGGGTGAGTCGGCGCTGCTGTCCGGGCGGATCGACGCCGACCGGCTGACCCGGCTGCTCGACACCGTCGTGCCGGGCGATGCGATCTCCGAGTGGTTCCTCTGCGGCCCGTACGGGATGGTGGTGGACGCCAGGGCGGTGCTGGCGGGTCGCGGGGTGCCGGACACGGCGGTGCACACCGAACTGTTCCACGTCGACGCCCCACCCGAGCCGGTGCGCCGCGACGCCGACCGGCCCGGGGCCGGCACCGAGGTGACGATCGTGCTGGACGGGCGGTCGTCCCGGTTCACGATGGGCCGGCACGAGCGGGTGCTGGACGCGGCCCTGCGGGTGCGCGGCGAGCTGCCGTACGCCTGCAAGGGCGGGGTGTGCTCGACCTGCCGGGCGAAGGTGACCTCGGGTGAGGTCGCGATGGCCCGCAACTACGCGCTGGAGCCGGACGAGGTGGCCGCCGGATACGTGCTGACCTGCCAGGCCAGCCCGGTGACCGACGAGCTGACGGTCGACTACGACGGATAGCCGGGACTGCTTTTTCATGCCTCCCGGGATCCTGCCCGCCCTGCCCCGGTCCTCCCGCTACGAACGGTAGTCCTAAGTCTGTTGCGGGCCCTGTCGAGCTGATGACGTTGGCGGCTCACCCGAAACCGATCGGTCTCCGCCGCTGGCCAGGGCGGTCCGAACCCTGGGGCTCGCCGAGGAGGCGGGTGTCGGCGTGGATCCGGATGGTGCGGATCGCTCTCGACCTCGATGCCCGGGCGACGTCACGGTTGCTCAGTGACCTGGTCGACCGAGGGCTGCTGGTCCGCGTCTCCGGGTCACGCCGGGCACCTCGGTCACCTACGGTCCCGGTCCGGAGCTACCAGCCGCTGGCCGACGCCGACCGGGACGGAGCCGGTCGGTTGGAGCGGACGAGAATCCCCGCCTCGGTGAGCCGATCGGGCTTCGGTGGGCACACGAACGCTCGCGGTGCGGGACGCGTCACGGGTCGACGTACCACTCGGGGCCGGGCCGGGAGGTCGGCGTACGCTCGGGATGTGACGGCGAACCGGGAGATCGACGACATCCTGCAACGCGGCGCGGACGGTGGGCGGATCACGCCCGAGGAGGCGCTGCTGCTCTACACCGAGGCGCCCTTCCACGCGTTGGGCGAGGCGGCGGACGCGGTACGCCGGCGGCGCTACCCGGACAACATCGTCACCTACCTGATCGACCGCAACATCAACTACACCAACGTCTGCGTGACGGCGTGCAAGTTCTGCGCCTTCTACCGCGCGCCCAAGCACGCCGAGGGCTGGACCCACCCGACCGAGGAGATCCTGCGCCGCTGCGGCGAGGCGGTCGAGCTGGGCGCCACCCAGGTCATGCTCCAGGGCGGCCACCACCCGGACTACGGCGTGGAGTACTACGAGGAGCTGTTCTCCTCGGTCAAGAAGGCGTACCCGCAGCTCGTCATCCACTCCATCGGGCCGAGCGAGATCCTGCACATGGCGAAGGTCTCCCAGGTGAGCCTGGACGAGGCCATCGCCCGGATCAAGGCCGCCGGGCTGGACTCGATCGCCGGCGCCGGGGCCGAGATGCTGCCGGACCGGCCACGCAAGGCGATCGCCCCGCTCAAGGAGTCCGGCGCGCGCTGGCTGGAGGTCATGGAACTGGCCCACCGGCAGGGCCTGGAGTCCACCGCCACGATGATGATGGGCACCGGCGAGACCAACGCCGAGCGGATCGAGCACCTGCGGATGATCCGCGACGTGCAGGACCGCACCCGGGGGTTCCGGGCGTTCATCCCGTGGACGTACCAGCCGGAGAACAACCACCTCAAGGGCCGCACCCAGGCCACCACGCTGGAGTACCTGCGCCTGGTGGCGGTGGCCCGGCTGTTCTTCGAGACCGTGCCGCACCTGCAGGCGTCCTGGCTGACCACCGGCAAGGACGTCGGTCAGCTCGCCCTGCACATGGGCGTCGACGACCTCGGCTCGATCATGCTGGAGGAGAACGTCATCTCCTCGGCCGGCGCGCGGCACCGGTCCAACCTGCACGAGCTGATCGGCATGATCCGCTCTGCCGACCGGATTCCCGCCCAGCGGGACACCCTCTACCGTCGGCTGGCGGTGCACCACACCCCCGCCGACGACCCGACCGACGACCGGGTGGTGTCGCACTTCTCCTCGATCGCCATGCCCGGCGGTGGCGCCGGCCGTACGCTGCCGCTCGTCGAGGCCCGCTGAGCCACCCCGGCCGTCACGGGGAGTGACTGGACGGGCCGGTGTGGTGACTGGCTGAACGGGTCCGGGTGTCGGCCCCGGGGATATTCGTGGTCGCCGTTCGGCCGAGACGGCGCGGGATCAGCCCCCACAAGACGCGGCAATTGGGGCGGCGTGCGGCACGCTGGGCGGATATCCCGCTCCCGGTGCTGCGGCGCGGGGGTTGGCGCGGCGCGTCGGTGCCCGCTAACGTGCGCCCGACGTACCTCCGCCCACCGCCTGCGGTAAGCGGATGACGAGTGTCGTACGTCCTCCATCGGCCCGGGAGGGCCGTTCATATAAAACGGGGGCGGGACGGGTGACCGTCCCGCCCCCGCTCCTCGTCCGTTCGGCCCCGTCTGGGACAAAATCGCACGTCACGGCTGGCGCACCGGCGTCGATCTCGGATAACGTCCGCTCGGTTCGCCACATCAGCCCCACCTTTCCCAGCAGTCCCTAGCCCCCCGGGGGATCGATGACTCTGTTCCACCGCTCGGCCCTGGCCCGCGTCGGCGCCGTGGCCCTGCTCGCCGTCGGTGGCCTGGCCACCGTCGCCGCCCCGGCCAGCGCCGCCGACCAGGCGCAGCTCGACCTCGTTCCGCTCAGCTCCCAGCTGGCCCTGGGCGTCAAGGAGGCCAAGGCCAAGCCGTTCAAGTTCTCCGTGCAGAACGTCCGCGGCACGGTCGACGCCAAGGACGTGAAGGTCACCGTCGAGACCGCGGGCCTGAGGCCCAACAAGGTCGGGGTGCTCGTGCCGGACGGCTGCGCCGTCAGCGGCACCGCCTTCACCTGCTCCCTGTCCGACCTGGGCGGCACCACCGACGGCATCGCCGCCGGCACCACCGAGGAGTTCGGCATCCCGCTGTTCGGCACCGACACGCGCGGCAAGGGTGGCGTGCTGAAGGTGACCGTGAGCGGATCCAACACCACCTCGGACTCGGTCGACCACGAGATCATGGTCGTCAAGCCCGGCTACGACCTGACCACCTGGGTGCAGGACGTCTACGCCGACGTGGTGGTCGACGGCGACGAGGCCGGCGAGAGCGGACTGACCGGCGTCAAGCCCGGCGGGACCGCCCCGCTGGACTGGGCGGTCTACAACGGCGGCAGCCGCCGCGCGACCGGCGTCTTCTACGGGATCGCCCTGCCGGACGGCGCCAGCTTCGTCGACCTGCCGGAGAGCTGCGTCACGCAGGACCTGGGCGGCGTGGTGGCGTACTGCGAGGACACCGGCGCGGTGCTGCGGCCGGGCGAGTTCTACACCGCCGACGTACGGGTCAAGGTCGGCGCGGGCGTCACCGAGAAGGTGCTCACCCCGGGCGTCCTGTTCGCCGCCGGGCTGACCGAGGCCGAGGGCACGCCGGAGGAGGAGCCGCAGGTCGCCAGCAAGGCGCAGCGCAAGGTCTTCACCGAGACCGACGACGGCGACAACACGTCGCTGTTCGACGTGTTCGTCGACCTGAGCACCGGCCCGAGCCCCAGCCCGAGCCCGACCGGGGAGCCGAGCCCGAGCCCGAGCCCGAGCACCAGCGGTCAGCCGAGCCCGAGCACCAGCGTCAGCCCGACGACCGGTGGTGGCACGGGTGGCGGCGACGGCGGTCTGCCGGTGACCGGCGCGCAGGCCACCCTGATCGGTGGCATCGGTGCCGTCGTGCTGCTCGCGGGCGGCGCGCTGCTGATGCTCGCCCGTCGGCGTCGGCTGGTGCTGGTGACCCCGGGCGACGAGAAGCCGCAGAGCTGACCGCAGGCAGGTCTTTCGCGTAGGGCAACCGGCGGGCGGGGTGGACGACCATCCCGCCCGCCGCGTGTCCGTGGGAAGAGCCACCCCACGCCGGGCGGGTGGGATCAGGCTGGCAGAGTGGAGGGGTGAGTCGTACCCCGCAGGGCCAGCGCGCCGGCCTGGACAAGTCGCCACCCGAGGTCGCCGCGATGTTCGACGGCGTGGCCGCCCGTTACGACCTGACCAACACGGTGCTGTCCTTCGGGCAGGACCGGTCGTGGCGACGGGCCACCCGGGCGGCGCTCGGGCTGCTCCCCGGCGAGCGGGTGCTGGACGTGGGCGCCGGCACCGGGGTGTCGACGCAGGAACTGGCCCGCTCCGGGGCGTACGCGGTGGGCGCGGACCTGTCGCAGGGCATGCTGCACGCCGGCCGGCGGGTCCGGCCGGAGGTGCCGCTGCTGGCCGGGGACGCGCTGCGGCTGCCCTTCGCCGACGCCTCCTTCGACGCGGTGACGATCTCCTTCGCCCTGCGCAACGTCAACGACCCCGACGCGGCGCTGCGGGAGCTGGCCCGGGTGACCCGGCCGGGCGGCCGGCTGGTGGTCTGCGAGTTCAGCACGCCGGTGCACCCGGCCTTCCGCACCGTCTACCTGTCGTACCTGATGCGGTCGTTGCCGACGGTGGCCCGGACGGTGTCCAGCAACCCCGACGCGTACGTCTACCTGGCCGAGTCGATCCGGGCCTGGCCGGACCAGGCGGCCCTGGCGGCGCGGGTCGGCGCGGCCGGCTGGGGCCGGGTGGCGTGGCGCAACCTGACCGGCGGGGTGGTGGCCCTGCACCGGGCCGTCCGGGTGTGACCGAGGGTGAACGCCCTCTTTCGCTGATGTCCGGCTTTCGTCTATTTTGGGGCGTAAGCTCCCGGGCATGACCGGAGTAGTGCCCAGCGACCCCACGACCCCCACCGACGACGATGCCGCCGAGCTGGTGGCCCAGCTCAGGGAGCTGGCCGGCGCGGACCCGGCCGAGGTCCGCCAGGTGGTCGCCGAGGTGCTGGGTGCCCTCGACCGGGCGGCCGGCGGAGCGCTGCGTGACCACCTGCCGGCGGCGGTCCGGGCCTACGACGGGCTCGACATCGCCCGGAACTGAGGGACGAACCCACCCCGACCGGCATGTTTCCAGGAAGTTAGGTACCCCTCACCCGGCAGCTGTGTAACCACGGTCATAGACTCCAACCCGATCGGCTTGTGAAGCATTTCACGAGCGTGCGGGAGGAGGCGCAGATGACATCGGTGGAGAACGACGCCGACGTGATCGTGGTGGGCGCCGGTCCCGGTGGATCGGCGACGGCGTACCACCTGGCGCGGCACGGCGTACGCGTGCTGCTGCTGGAGAAGACCGAGTTCCCCCGCGAGAAGGTGTGCGGGGACGGGCTCACCCCCCGGGCGACCCGGCAGCTCATCCGGATGGGCGTGGACACCTCGCCCGAGGCCGGCTGGCTGCACAACAAGGGCCTGCGGGTGATCGGCGGCGGGGTACGCCTCGAACTGGACTGGCCCGACCTGGCCAGCTTCCCCAACTACGGCCTGGTCCGGACCCGGCTGGACTTCGACGACCTGCTCGCCCAGCGGGCGGTCTCCGCCGGTGCCGAGCTGCGGACCAACGTCAACGTCATCGGCCCGGTGCTCGACGCGGCCGACCGGGTGATCGGGGTGACCGCCGAGGTCGGCCCGGACCGGGAACCGGCCACCTTCCACGCCCCGCTGGTGGTCGCCGCGGACGGCGTCTCCGGCCGGTTCCCGCTCGCCCTGGGCCTGGCCAAGCGGGAGGACCGGCCGATCGGCGTGGCCGTCCGCCGCTACTACCGTTCGCCGGCCCGGCACGACGACGACTACCTGGAGTCCTGGCTGGAGCTGCGCAGCAAGGGCAGCGACGCGCTGCTGCCCGGCTACGGCTGGATCTTCGGCCTCGGCGACGGCCGGGTCAACGTCGGCCTCGGCGTGCTCAACTCCTCCTCCGCGTTCGGCAAGACGAACTACCGGCGGCTGCTCACCGACTGGCTGGCCAACACCCCGGCGGACTGGGGGATGACCGACGAGACGAACGCCGACGGCCCGATCCTCGGCGCGGCGCTGCCGATGGGCTTCAACCGGGTGCCGCACTACACCCGGGGGGTCCTGCTGGTCGGCGACTCCGGCGGCATGGTCAACCCGTTCAACGGCGAGGGCATCGCGTACGCGATGGAGTCCGGCGAACTGGCCGCCGAGGTCATCGTGCAGGCGCTGGCCCGGCCGGCCGGCCCGGAGCGGGAGCGGGCGCTTACCGCGTACCCGCAGGAGCTGAAGGCCCGGTTCGGCGGCTACTACCGGCTCGGCGGGATCTTCGTCAAGCTGATCGGCCGGCCCGAGGTGATGCGGATGGCGACCAAGCACGGCATGCCGCACCCGATGCTGATGCGCTTCGTGCTCAAGCTGCTGGCCAACCTGACCGACCCGCGCGGCGGGGACGCGATGGACCGGGTCATCAACGCGATGACGAAGGCGGCCCCGGCCGTGTGAGGCGTGACCGGGCCAGGGCCAACGGCGGCACCGGCACGGACAGGGATCGACCCCCGCTGACGGCAGTCACGAGGGACGTGAATAGTGTGAATTTTGTCAAGCACCTGGGGCAGGGGAAGGACGAGCAGGAGAAAAGATGTCGCTCTCGCCTTACGCACCGATCATCGGGCTGTTCGCCCTCGCCGCGGCGTTCTCGCTGTTCTCCGTGGCCGCCGCCCGCTTCGCCGGTCCCCGGCGCTACAACAAGGCCAAGCTCGAGGCGTACGAGTGTGGGATCGAGCCCAGCCCGCAGCCCGTGGGCGGCGGACGGTTCCCGATCAAGTTCTACCTGACGGCGATGCTCTTCATCGTCTTCGACATCGAGATCATCTTCCTCTACCCCTGGGCGGTCTCCTTCGACGCCCTGCCGATCTTCGGCTTCGTGGAGATGGTCCTGTTCATCGTCGCGGTCTTCGTCGCGTACGCCTACGTGTGGCGGCGCGGCGGGCTGGACTGGGACTGAGGGAGGAACGTCAGATGGGCATCGAGGAGAAACTCCCCGCCGGCGTCCTGCTCACCTCCGTGGAGAAGCTGGTCAACTGGTCGCGGAAGTCGTCCGTCTGGGGCGCCACCTTCGGCCTGGCCTGCTGCGCCATCGAGATGATGGCGGCCGGTGGCCCGCACTACGACATGGGCCGCTGGGGCATGGAGGTCTTCCGGGCCTCGCCGCGCCAGGCCGACCTGATGATCGTGGCCGGCCGGGTGAGCCAGAAGATGGCCCCGGTCCTGCGCCAGATCTACGACCAGATGGCCGAGCCCCGCTGGGTGCTCTCCATGGGCGTCTGCGCCAGCAGCGGCGGCATGTTCAACAACTACGCGATCGTCCAGGGCGTCGACCACGTCGTCCCGGTCGACATGTACCTGCCGGGCTGCCCGCCCCGCCCCGAGATGCTCATCGACGCGATCCTCAAGCTCCGCGAGAAGATCATGTACGAGCCGCTGGGCCCGAACGGCCGCAAGATGCAGGCGGCCCGCCTGGAGCGCGGCGACGTGCCCGTGGTGCCGTACGGCTCGATGCCGTCGTCGTACCGCAACGACAAGGCCCGCCGTGCCGAGTGGACGAAGGCGGTCCGCGAGGGGCGCGAGGAGCAGTTGCGGATCGAGAACTGGATGAACGCCCAGAACCACCTCCAGCCGCAGGGGGGCCCCAAGTGACCGACGACCGCACCAACGACGGCGGGGTGCCGGTACCGGTCACCCCGGCCGGTGCGACGAGCGGCGCCCCCGCCGAGCTGCCGCCGTCCAGCCCCGCCGGGCGCGGCATGTTCGGCATGCAGGGCACCGGCGACGTGTCCGGCTACGGCGGCCTGGTCCGCCAGCGCACCCCGATCGAGGAGGCCCCCCGGCCGTACGGGGGCTACTTCGACGAGGTACGCGACGCGCTGGAGGAGGCGTACCCGCAGTTCGGCGACGCGATCGAGAAGGTCGTCGTGGACCGGGGCGAGCTGACCCTGCACGTCCGCCCGGAGCGGATCGCCGAGGTGTGCCAGGTGATGCGGGACGACCTCGCGCTGCGCTTCGAACTGTGCTCCTCGGTGTCCGGGGTGGACTACCTCGGTGCCGACGAGCGCCGGCTGCACGTGGTCTACCAGCTCACCTCGATGACCTACCGGCGTCGGGTCCGGCTGGAGGCGGCCGTCTCCGCCGAGCACCCGCACCTGCCCAGCGTCACCGCCGTCTACCCGACGGCCGACTGGCAGGAGCGCGAAGCGTACGACATGTTCGGGGTCATCTTCGACGGCCACCCCAACCTGACCCGGGTGCTGATGCCGGACGACTGGGAGGGCCACCCGCAGCGCAAGGACTACCCGCTCGGCGGCGTCCCCGTCGAGTACAAGGGCGCGGAGATCCCGCCGCCGGACCGCCGGAGGTCGTACCAGTGAGCGCGAGGAGTGCAGCGGAGCGGAGCCCCGCAGTCGCGAACGGAGGGCCGGAGCTGTGACCACGTCCAACTACGCGACCGAGCGGGAGACCACCGAGGGGCGGGTCTTCACCGTCACCGGTGGGGACTGGGACCAGGTCGTCTCCGGCACCGACCCGATCAACGACGAGCGGATCGTCGTGAACATGGGTCCGCAGCACCCGTCGACGCACGGCGTGCTCCGGCTGATCCTGGAGCTGGAGGGCGAGACGGTCCGCGAGGCCCGCTCGGTCGTCGGCTACCTGCACACCGGCATCGAGAAGAACCTCGAATACCGCAACTGGGTGCAGGGTTCGACCTTCGTGACCCGGATGGACTACCTCGCCCCGATCTTCAACGAGACGGCGTACAGCCTCGCGGTGGAGAAGCTGCTCGGCATCACCGACGACATCACCGAGCGGGCCAACACGATCCGCGTGCTGATGATGGAGCTGAACCGGATCTCGTCGCACCTGGTCTGGCTGGCCACCACCGGCATGGAGCTGGGCGCGATCTCGATCATGCTGTACGGCTTCCGCGAGCGGGAGTACATCCTCGACATCTTCGAGACCATCACCGGCCTGCGGATGAACCACGCGTACGTCCGACCGGGCGGGGTGGCGCAGGACGTCCCGGACGACGCGATCCGCAAGATCCGCGAGTTCCTCAAGATGATGCCGAAGAAGCTCAAGGAGTACGAGGACCTCCTCTCCGGCCAGCCGATCTGGACCGAGCGCACCCAGGGTGTCGCGGTGCTCGACGTGACCGCCTGTGTCGCGCTCGGCGTCACCGGCCCGGTGCTGCGCTCCGCCGGCCTCGCCTGGGACCTGCGCAAGACCATGCCGTACTGCGGCTACGAGACGTACGAGTTCGACGTGCCGACCCACCCGGACGGCGACGTCTGGGGCCGCTACCTGGTCCGGCTCGCCGAGATCCGCGAGTCGCTCAAGCTGGTCGAGCAGGCGTTGGACCGGTTGAAGCCGGGCCCGGTGATGGTCGCCGACCGCAAGATCGCCTGGCCGGCGCAGCTCGCCATCGGCGTGGACGGCATGGGCAACTCGCTGGAGCACGTCGCCAAGATCATGGGTCAGTCGATGGAGTCGCTGATCCACCACTTCAAGCTGGTCACCGAGGGCTTCCGGGTCCCGCCGGGCCAGGTGTACGTCGGCATCGAGTCGCCCCGGGGCGAGCTGGGCGTGCACGCGGTCTCCGACGGTGGCACCCGGCCGTACCGGGTGCACTACCGGGAGCCGAGCTTCGTCAACCTCCAGGCCCTTCCGGCGATGGCCGAGGGCGGCCTGATCGCCGACGTGATCGCCGGCGGCGCCTCGCTGGACCCCGTGATGGGTGGTTGTGACAGGTGAGCGCGAGGAGTGAGCTTGCGAGCCCCGCAGTCGCGAACGGAAGGCGACGCCGATGAGTGTCTTCACTGAGGAAACCCGGGTCCGGGCACGGGAGATCATCGCCCGGTACCCGGCCGACCGGTCCCGCTCGGCGCTGCTGCCGCTGCTGCACCTGGTGCAGGCCGAGGAGGGCTACGTCTCCCCGGCCGGGGTGGCGTTCTGCGCCGAGGTGCTGGGGCTGAACAAGGCCCAGGTCGGCGCGGTGGCCACCTTCTACACCATGTACAAGCGCCGACCCACCGGTGACTACCTGGTCAGCGTCTGCACCAACACGATGTGCAACGTGCTCGGCGGGCAGGAGGTCTACGACACACTCGTCGAGCACCTGGGCGTCGGGCACGACGAGACCACCGCCGACGGGAAGATCACCCTGGAGCACGCCGAGTGCCTCGCGGCGTGCGACTACGGCCCGGTGATGACCGTCAACTACGACTTCTTCGACGGCGTCGACCCGCAGGGCGCGGTCGGTGTGGTGGACGAGCTGCGCGCCGGGGGCCGGCCGATGCCGACCCGGGGTGCCCGGCTCTGCACCCTCAAGGAGATGGCCGTCCAGCTCGCCGGGTTCGCCGACGAGCGCGAGGGCGCGGTCGCCGACGGCGGGCCGGGTGAGGCCACCCTGCGCGGCCTGCGCCTGGCCGAGCAGCACGGCATCACGGCACCGGGTTACGACCCGAAGACCCCGATCCGCAGCAAGGCCGAGGCCGACAAGGCCGCCGCCGAGGCGAAGGCCGAGGCCACCAAGGCCGCCGCGCCGGCCGCCCCGGCGGCGAAGCCGGAGCAGGTCACCGGCAGCACCGCGCCGGACGTCAAGGCACCGGACGACAAGTCGCCGCAGGTGCGTACCGCCGAGACCCGGCAGCCCGACGCGGCGACCGCCGTGCCGGACGCGCCCGGCACGAAGGTCCCGACCGACGGTCCGCCGCCGGCCTCCCCCGACGCCCGGGCGGCGCAGGCGGCCGGGGTGGCCGCGAACGCTCCCGCCGGTGACGGCAAGCCCGCCGGCGACGATGCCGGCGCGCAGCAGCGCAACCTCAAGGAAGCCGAGGCGGGAACGGGCGCTGCCGGCGCGGGCTCCGCCGTCGCGAGCGAGACGGGGGCCAAGAAGTGACCACTCCCCGGCCGGAGACCCTGGCCAAGCTGACCCCGGTGCTGACCCGCCGCTGGCTCTCCCCGGACGCCTGGCGGATCGGCGCCTACGAGAAGCTCGACGGCTACGCCGCGCTGCGCAAGGCCCTCAAGGCCCACCCGGACGACCTGATCCAGCTGATCAAGGACTCCGGGCTGCGCGGGCGGGGTGGCGCGGGCTTCCCCACCGGCCTGAAGTGGGGCTTCATCCCGCAGGGCGACGGCAAGCCGCACTACCTGGTGGTCAACGCCGACGAGGGCGAGCCGGGCACCTGCAAGGACCTGCCGCTGATGACCCACGACCCGCACTCGCTGGTCGAGGGGGTCATCATCGCCTCGTACGCGATCCGGGCCAACCGGGCCTACATCTACATCCGGGGCGAGGCGGTGCACGCCGCCCGTCGGCTGCGCAACGCGGTGGCCGAGGCGCAGGCCAAGGGCTACCTCGGACGCAACATCCTGGGCACCGGGTTCGACCTGGAACTGGTGGTGCACTCCGGCGCCGGGGCGTACATCTGCGGCGAGGAGACGGCGCTGCTGGACTCGCTGGAGGGGTTCCGGGGTCAGCCCCGGCTCCGCCCGCCGTTCCCGGCCACCCACGGCCTGTACGCCAGCCCGACGGTGGTCAACAACGTCGGCACCATCGCCAGCGTGCCCTACATCGTGCTGGGCGGTGCGGACTGGTGGAAGTCCATGGGCACCGAGAAGTCGTCCGGGCCGATGATCTACTCGCTGTCCGGGCGGATCGCCAACCCGGGTCAGTTCGAGTGCGGCCTGGGCGTCACCCTGCGGGAGCTGATCGAGCTGGCCGGCGGGATGCAGCCCGGTCACCAGCTCCGGTTCTGGACGCCGGGTGGGTCGTCGACCCCGCTGCTCACCGCCGAGCACCTGGACGTGCCGCTGGACTTCGAGGGGGTGGCGGCGGCCGGCTCGATCCTGGGCACCACGGCCACCCAGATCTTCTCCGACCAGGACTGCCCGGTCTACGCGACGTACCGGTGGCTGGAGTTCTACCACCACGAGTCGTGCGGCAAGTGCACGCCGTGCCGGGAGGGCAACTACTGGATGGTCCGGGTCTACCGGCGCATCCTCGCCGGCCAGGGCACCCACGAGGACCTGGACACCCTGCTCGACACCTGCGACAACATCCTCGGCCGCTCGTTCTGCGGTCTGGGTGACGGCGCGACCAGCTCGGTGACCTCGTCGTTGCAGTACTTCAAGCAGGACTACCTCGACTACATCGAGGGGCGTACCGCGCCGAAGCTCTCCGACAAGCAGCTGGTTGGAGCCCACTGATGACTGACGTGGCGAAGGCCGCCGAGACCGTAACGCTCACCATCGACGGCGTCGAGGTCACCGCCCCCAAGGGGGCGCTGCTGATCCGGGTCGCCGAGCAGCTGGGCACCGAGATCCCCCGGTTCTGCGACCACCCGCTGCTGGCCCCGGCCGGCGCCTGCCGGCAGTGCCTGGTCGAGGTGGAGGGGCAGCGCAAGCCGGTCGCCTCCTGCACCCAGACCGTCGCCGAGGGCATGGTGGTCCGCACCCAGCTCACCTCCCCGGTCGCCAAGAAGGCGCAGGAGGGGGTGATGGAGCTGCTGCTGGTCAACCACCCGCTGGACTGCCCGATGTGTGACAAGGGCGGCGAGTGCCCGCTGCAGAACCAGGCGATGTCCACCGGCCGTACCGACTCCCGCTTCCACGAGCACAAGCGGGAGTACGAGAAGCCGATGGAGATCAGCACCCAGGTGCTGCTCGACCGGGAGCGCTGCGTGCTCTGCCAGCGCTGCACCCGGTTCTCCGAGGAGATCGCCGGCGACAAGTTCATCGACCTGATGGGCCGGTCGTCCGCCGAGGAGATCAACATCTACCGGGACGACGCGTACGGCGCGGAGGGCGACGAGGGCGACGTCCCGTTCAACTCGTACTTCTCCGGCAACACCGTCCAGATCTGCCCGGTCGGCGCGCTCACCGGGGCGCAGTACCGGTTCCGGGCCCGCCCGTTCGACCTGGTGTCCAGCCCGAGCGTCTGCGAGCACTGCTCGGCCGGCTGCGCGCAGCGCACCGACTGGCGGCGGGGCAAGGTGCTGCGCCGCCTCGCCGGGGACGACCCGCAGGTCAACGAGGAGTGGAACTGCGACAAGGGGCGGTGGGGCTTCCAGTACACCCGCGCCTTCGACCGGCTCACCACCCCGCTGGTCCGCGACGAGAAGTCCGGCGAGCTGCGGGAGGCGTCCTGGAGCGAGGCGCTGACCCGGGCCGCCGACGGGCTGCGCGCCGCCCGCGACGAGGGTCGCGGCACGGCGGTGCTGACCGGTGGCCGGCTGACCGTCGAGGACGCCTACGCGTACGCGAAGTTCGCCCGGGTCGCCCTGAACACCAACGACATCGACTTCCGGGCCCGGCCGGTCTCCCGCGAGGAGTCCGACTTCCTGGCCAGCACCGTCGCCGGGGTCACCGACGTGACCTACGCCGACGTGGAGAAGGCGTCCACGGTGGTGCTGGTCGGGCTGGAGCCGGAGGAGGAGTGCCCGATCCTCTTCCTGCGGCTGCGCAAGGCGTACCTGAAGAAGAAGCTGACGGTCTACGCGATCGCCCCGTTCGCCACCCGGGGCCTGGAGAAGCTCGGGGCCAAGCTGGCCCGGGTGGTGCCGGGCGAGGAGGCGAGCGTGCTCGCCGACCACGACACGGTGGCCGAGGCGCTGAGCGCCGAGGGCGCGATCCTGTTCGTCGGCGAGCGGCTGGCCGGTGTGCCCGGTGGCCTCTCCGCCGCCGCGGACGTCGCCCGGCGTACCGGCGCGAAGCTGGCCTGGGTGCCGCGGCGCGCGGGTGACCGGGGTGCGGTCGACGCGGGCTGCCTGCCCAACCTGCTGCCCGGTGGGCGTCCGGTGACCGAGCCGTCGGCCCGCGCCGAACTGGGCGAGGCGTGGGACATCCCGGCCGGGGTGATCCCCAGCCAGGCCGGTCGGGACACCGACCAGATCCTGGCCGCCGCCGCGAACGGTCAGCTCGGCGCCCTGGTGGTGGCCGGCGTGGACCCGGCCGACCTGGCCGACCCGAGGCTGGCCGAGCAGGCGCTCGACGCGGTGCCCTTCCTGGTCAGCCTGGAGCTGCGCAACTCGGCGGTGGCCCGCCGGGCCGACGTGGTGCTGCCGGTCGCCCCGGTGGTCGAGAAGGCCGGCAGCTTCCTGGACTGGGAGGGTCGGCTGCGCACCTTCGAGGCGGTGCTGCACACGGCGGCGATGACCGACGCCCGGGTGCTGGACGCGATCGCCGCGCAGCTCGACGTCCGGCTCGGCACCGCTGACGTGTCGAGCATCCGCCGGGAGTTGGGCGCGCTGCCGCCGACCCGGGCGGACCGGCCGGTCAGCCCGTCGGTCGCCCCGGCGACCGTGCCCCAGCCGGGTGCGGGCGAGGCGGTGCTGGCCACCTGGCACCAGCTGATCGACCTGGGCAGCCTCACCGACGGCGACGAGCACCTCGCCGGCACCGCCCGCCCGCCGGTGGTCCGGCTGGGCAAGGGCACCGCCGAGACGCTCGGCGTCGCCGACGGTGACCCGGTCACGGTGGGCACCGACCGGGGTGCGGTCACCCTGCCGGCGGCCATCACCGAGATGCCCGACGGCGTCGTCTGGCTGCCGACCAACTCGCCCGGTTCGACCGTACGGCGCAGCCTCGGCGTCGCGTCCGGCACGGTGGTACGGATCTCCGGAGGTGCACAGTGAACACCCTCCTGGCGCAGGACCCGACACTGGCGGACTTCGGCAGGGACCCGTGGTGGTTGGTCCTTATCAAGATCGTCTTCGCCTTCGTCTTCGGTCTGCTCGCCACCCTGCTCGGCGTCTGGTTCGAGCGGCGGGTCGTCGGCTACATGCAGGTCCGGCCCGGCCCCAACCAGGTCGGCCCGTTCGGCCTGCTGCAGACCCTCGCCGACGGCCTCAAGATGGCCTTCAAGGAGGACATCCTCCCGAAGGCCGCCGACAAGGTCGTCTACTTCTTCGCGCCGGTCATCTCGGTGGTCTGCGCGGTCACCGCGCTGTCGGTGATCCCGTTCGGCCCGATGGTGAGCATCTTCGGCCACCGGACGCCGTTGCAGGTCACCGACGTGCCGGTGGCGGTGCTGGTGCTGCTGGCCTGCTCGTCGCTGGCCGTCTACGGCATCGTGCTCGGCGGTTGGGCCTCCGGCTCGACGTACCCGCTGCTCGGCGGCCTGCGCTCCAGCGCCCAGATGATCTCGTACGAGGTCGCGATGGGGCTGAGCATCGTCGCGGTGTTCATGACCGCCGGCACCATGTCCACCAGCGGGATCGTCGCCGCCCAGGGGGACGCCACCCGGCTCACCATCGGCGGCGTCGAGATCCCCGCGCCGGGCTGGTACGCGATCCTGCTGCTGCCCAGCTTCATCATCTTCTTCATCGCCACGGTCGGTGAGACCAACCGGGCGCCGTTCGACCTGCCCGAGGCGGAGTCGGAGCTGGTCGCCGGCTTCATGACCGAGTACAGCTCGCTGAAGTTCGCGCTGTTCATGCTCTCCGAGTACGTGGCCATGGTGACCATGTCCGCGGTGACCACGACGCTGTTCCTCGGCGGCTGGCGGGCCCCCTGGCCGATCACCCTGTGGGGCGACGCCAACACCGGCTGGTGGCCGATGCTCTGGTTCTTCGGCAAGGTGCTGATGCTGGTCTTCGTCTTCGTCTGGCTCCGGGGCACCCTGCCCCGGCTGCGCTACGACCAGTTCATGCGCTTCGGCTGGAAGGTGCTGCTGCCGATCAACCTGGTCTGGATCCTGGTCCTGGCCGGGCTGCGCTCCATCGAGGACTGGCAGTCGCGGGACCGGCTGCTCGCCACCGCCATCGGCGCGGGCGTGCTGCTGCTGGCGACGCTGCTGTGGCCGAGCCGCAAGCCGGCCCCGAAGCCGACCCCGCAGGAACAGGCCGACAACCGGCCGTACGGCAGCTTCCCGCTGCCCCCGCTGGATCTACAGGTACCACCGAGCCCGCGCACCAAGCGCGTGGTCGCCGAGCGGGAGCCGGCCAACATCGCCACCGGCTCCGACTCCAGGGAGGTGTGACGTGGGCGCGATCACCGGAACGTTCAAGGGCTTCGGGGTCACCTTCTCGCACATGTTCAGGAAGGTCGTCACCACCGACTACCCGTTCAAGCCGCCGGTTTCGGCGCCGCGCTACCACGGGCGGCACATCCTCAACCGGCACCCGGACGGCCTGGAGAAGTGCATCGGCTGCGAGCTGTGCGCCTGGGCCTGCCCGGCGGACGCGATCTACGTCGAGGGTGGCGACAACACCGACGAGCAGCGCTTCTCGCCGGGTGAGCGGTACGCCAGCGTCTACCAGATCAACTACGCCCGGTGCATCTTCTGCGGGCTCTGCATCGAGGCCTGCCCGACCCGTTCGCTGACCATGAGCAACGAGTACGAGCTGGCCCGGGACAACCGGCAGGACCTGATCTTCACCAAGGAGCAGTTGCTCGCTCCGCTGCTCGAAGGCATGGAGCAGCCGCCGCACCCGATGCGGCTCGGTGACAGCGAGAAGGACTACTACGTCGGCGCGCTGACCAACCCGGGCACCTCGGCCGGTGCCGAGCAGTCGCCGATGGGGCCCGGCCGCTACCGGGTCGAGGAGCACCCCGGGGTGACGTTCCCGGGTGCCGAGCAGGCGGCCCAGCGGGCGGCGGGCAAGGGAGCCGGAGCATGAACACGTCCACGGTGCTCGCCGCGGCGGGCCAGGTGTCCGGGGGTGAGGAGGTCACCTTCTGGATCCTCGCCCCGTTGGCGCTGATCGGCGCGATCGGCATGGTCTGGGCGCGCAACGCCGTGCACTCGGCGCTGTTCCTGGTGCTCACCATGCTCTGCCTGGGCGTGTTCTACGTGCTCCAGGCCGGGCCGTTCATCGGCATGGTGCAGATCATCGTCTACACCGGCGCGATCATGATGCTGTTCCTGTTCGTGCTGATGCTGGTCGGCCGGGACGCCTCCGACTCGCTGATCGAGACGCTGCGCGGCCAGCGGATCGCCGCGGTGGTGCTCGGCCTCGGCTTCGCCGGGCTGGTCGGCACCGGCCTGTACCGGGCGCTGAACGGGGTCACCGCCGTCGGCCTGGACCAGGCCAACGCGGAGGGCAACGTGCAGGGCATCGCCCGGCTGCTGTTCACCAAGTACGTCCTCGCCTTCGAGTTGACCTCCGCGCTGCTGATCACGGCGGCGATCGGGGCGATGGTGCTGGCGCACATCGAGCGGCGCAAGGAAGACAAGATGGACCAGGTCGCCACGATGAAGGCCCGGTTCCGCCCCGGCAACTACCCGGGCCCGAAGCCCGGTCCGGGCGTCTTCGCCACCTCCTCCTCGGTGGCCACCCCGGCCCGGCTGCCCGACGGCCGGCTGACCGACCGCAGCACCCCGGCGATCCTGCCGCAGCGGGAGCTGACCGCCGAGGAAACCACCCTGAAGGGGACGGAACGGTGAGCGCGAGGAGTGCAGCGAAGCGGAGCCCCGCAGTCGCGAACGGCGGCGTGGCCTCGGTGAGCGCGAGGAGTGCAGCGAAGCGGAGCCCCGCAGTCGCGAACGAAAGGTCGGTCCGGTGACCCCCGACTACTACCTGATCCTGGCCGCGGTGCTGTTCACCGTCGGCGCGGTCGGCGTGCTGGTGCGGCGTAACGCGATCGTGCTGTTCATGTGCGTCGAGCTGATGCTCAACGCGGCCAACCTGACGCTGGTCACCTTCAGCCGGATCAACGGTGACCTCAACGGACAGATCATGGCGTTCTTCGTGATGGTGGTGGCGGCGGCCGAGGTCGTGGTCGGGCTCGCGATCATCATGTCGATCTTCCGGACCCGGCGCTCCGCGAGCGTCGACGACGCCAACCTGCTGAAGTACTAAAGGGGCCCTGCGGTGGATGAGATTCTGACGTACGCCCAGGCAGAGCCGGCCGGCGCCGTCACCTACGCGGCGGCGGACGGCCTGCTGAGCAGCGTCTGGCTGCTGGTGGCGATCCCGTTGGCCAGCGCGGCGATCCTGCTGCTGCTCGGCCGGCGGGCCGACCGCTGGGGGCACTGGCTGGGCGTGGCCGCGATCGGTGCCGCGTTCGTGCTGGGGCTCACCTCGTTCTTCCAGCTGCGCGGGCTGGAGAACAAGTCCGTCGAGCTGAGCCTCTGGGACTTCATCACGGTCGGCGACCTGCGGGTGGACTTCGGTCTGCTCTTCGATCCGCTGGCCGCGGTCTTCGTCCTGCTGATCACCGGGGTGGGTTTCCTGATCCACCTGTACGCGGTCGAGTACATGGCGCACGACGAGGGCCGGCGACGGTTCTTCGCGTACTTCAACCTCTTCGTCGCCGCGATGCTGCTGCTGGTGCTCGGCAACAACTACGTGATGCTCTACTTCGGCTGGGAGGGCGTCGGTCTGGCGTCGTACCTGCTGATCTCCTTCTGGTACGGCCGGCCGAGCGCGGCCACCGCCGGCAAGAAGGCGTTCCTGATGAACCGGGTCGGCGACGCCGGCCTGGCGATCGGCATCTTCATCCTGTTCGCCACCCTCGGCACCACCCAGTACGACGAGGTCTTCTCATCCGTCGGCGGGTTGGCCAGCGGCACGGTGCTGGTGCTGGGCCTGCTGCTGCTGCTCGGCGCGGCCGGCAAGTCCGGTCAGTTCCCGCTCCAGGCGTGGCTGCCGGACGCGATGGAGGGCCCGACCCCGGTGTCGGCGCTCATCCACGCCGCCACCATGGTCACCGCGGGCGTCTACCTGATCGCCCGGTCCAACCCGATCTTCTCGGCCAACGAGACCCTCCAGCTCGTGGTGGTCAGCGTCGGCGCGCTGACCCTGCTGATGGGCTGCGTCATCGGCGCGGCCAAGGACGACATCAAGCGGGTGCTGGCCTGGTCGACGGTCAGCCAGATCGGCTACATGTTCCTCGGTGTCGGCCTCGGCGGTGCGGCGTACGCGCTGGCCATCGTGCACCTCCTGGCGCACGGCTTCTTCAAGGCCAACATGTTCCTCGGTGCCGGCTCGGTCATGCACGGCATGAACGACCAGGTGGACATCCGCCGCTTCGGCGGGCTGTCGAAGTACATGAAGATCACCTGGATCACCTTCATGATGGGCTGGCTCGCCATCATCGGCATGTTCCCCTTCTCCGGCTTCTTCTCCAAGGAGCCGATCATCGTGGCCGCGTTCGAGCGGGAGGGCTGGACGGCCTGGCTGTTCGGCGGGGCGGCGCTGCTCGGCGCGGGGCTCACCGCGTTCTACATGACCCGGTTGTTCGTGCTGACCTTCCACGGCCCGAAGCGGTGGACCGAGGACATCGAGCACCCGCACGAGTCGCCGAAGCTGATGACCATCCCGCTGATCCTGCTGGCGATCGGCTCGGTCGGCGCCGGTTTCCTGCTCGCCACCTCCGTGCCGGACTGGCTGACCGCCACCGCCGGGCTGGGCGGCGAGCACGCCGAGCACGCGGCGGTGCTGCCGCACTGGCTGCTGACCGCGCTGTCGCTGGTGGTGACGGTGCTCGGCGCCGGGCTGGCCTGGGCGCTGTTCCGCAACGGCACGGCCACCGCGCCGCAGCCCGCCGGGGTGCTGGTCACCGCCGCCCGGCGCAACCTCTACACGGACGCCTTCAACGAGGTGGTCTTCGAGAAGCCGGGCATCTTCCTCACCCGGGCGCTGGTCTTCCTCGACAACCGGGGCGTCGACGGGCTGGTCAACGGCCTGGCCGCCGGGGTCGGGGGCGGTTCGGGTCGGCTCCGGCGGTGGCAGACCGGCTTCGTCCGGTCGTATGCCACCTCGATCCTGACCGGCGCGCTGCTCGTGGTGGCGGCGTTCCTGGCGGTGCAGGCGGGGTGGCTGGCGTGATCGACCTCAATGCGACCGCCCCCGCCGGCGGGCCCCGCATCCACGACGGAGGTAAGGCCGCATAATGTCCAACTTCCCGTTCCTCTCGGTGCTGACCGTGGCACCGCTGGTCGGCGCCCTGGTCGTGGCCTTCCTGCCGCGTCGCCGGCCCGACCTGGCCAAGCAGGTGGCGTTCGGTTGGTCGCTGCTGGTGCTGGCGCTGTCGGTGGTGATGTGGGTTTCCTTCCAGGCCGACGGTGACCGGCTCCAGTTCCGCGAGTCGTACCCGTGGATCCCCACCTGGGACGTCAACTTCACCTTCGCCGTCGACGGCATCGCGCTGGTCATGCTGATGCTGATCGCGGTGCTGGTGCCGCTGGTGATCCTGGCGTCCTGGCACGACGCCGACGCGTCGAAGCGGTCGGTGCCGGCCTACTTCGCCCTGCTGCTCGTCCTCGAATCCACGATGATCGGCGTCTTCGCCGCCGCCGACGTCTTCCTGTTCTACGTGTTCTTCGAGGTCATGCTGGTGCCGATGTACTTCCTGATCGGCAGCTACGGCGGCCACCAGCGGCAGTACGCGGCGGTGAAGTTCTTCCTCTACTCGCTGGTCGGCGGGCTGTTCATGCTGGCCGCCGTGATCGGCCTGTGGGTGGTCGGCGGCAAGACCTTCGACTGGCAGACGCTGACCCAGGTGGACATCTCCACCGGCACCGAGCGCTGGCTGTTCCTCGGCTTCTTCCTCGCCTTCGCGATCAAGGCACCGTTCTTCCCGTTCCACACCTGGCTGCCGGACGCCGGTCGGGCCGCCCCGGCGGGTGCCGCCGCGCTGCTGGTCGGCGTGCTGGACAAGGTCGGCACGTTCGGCATCCTGCGGTACTGCCTGCCGCTGTTCCCGGAGGCGTCGAAGTGGTTCGCCCCGTGGGCGCTGGCGCTGGGGCTGATCGGCATCCTGTACGCCGCGTTGCTCGCCGTCGGCCAGTCCGACCTGAAGCGGCTGGTGTCGTACACCTCGATCGCGCACTTCGGGTTCATCGGGGTCGGCATCTTCGCCTTCACCACCCAGGCGGGCACCGGCGCGGTGCTCTACATGCTCAACCACGGGCTGGCCACCGGCCTGCTGTTCCTGGTCGTCGGGATGCTCATCGCCCGCCGGGGATCGTCGCTGATCTCCGACTTCGGCGGGGCGGGCAAGCTGGTCCCGCTGCTGGCCGGGGTGCTCTTCTTCGCCGGTCTGGCCTCGCTGGCGCTGCCCGGCACCGCGCCGTTCGTCTCCGAGTTCCTGGTGCTGATCGGCACCTTCACGGTGAACAAGCCGGTCGCGGTGATCGCCACGCTGGGCATCATCCTGGCCGCCGCGTACGTGCTGTGGATGGTGCAGCGCACCACCCAGGGCACGCTCAACCCGGAGTTGACCGAGGTCAAGGCGATGCACCGCGACCTCACCCTGCGCGAGAAGGTCGTGGTCGCTCCGCTGATCGCCCTGATCGTGCTGCTCGGCTTCTACCCGAAGCCGGTCACCGATGTGATCAACCCCGCCGTCCAGGCGACCATGCAGGACGTCGGCAAGACCGATCCCGCCCCCGAGGTCGGCAGCGTCCAGGAGGCTGCACAGTGAGCGCGAGGAGCGAACGGGCGCAGCGAGTGAGCCCCGCAGTCGCGGGCGAAAGGCAGCATCTGCGATGACCGAACTCAAGTTGCCGTCGATCGACTACGCGGCGATCTCCCCGATCCTGATCATGCTGGGGGTCGCCCTGCTCGGCGTCCTGGTGGAGGCGTTCGTACCGCGCCGCCGCCGGCACCTGGTGCAGCTCTCGCTGTCCCTGCTGGCGGTGCTCGCCGCGCTGGTG
The DNA here is from genome assembly GCF_015354745.1 of Micromonospora sp. S-DT3-3-22. NCBI lineage: Bacteria > Bacillati > Actinomycetota > Actinomycetes > Micromonosporales > Micromonosporaceae > Micromonospora > Micromonospora sp. S-DT3-3-22. The sequence goes on along the minus strand of NZ_JACGMO010000034.1, from coordinate 14,285 downwards.
ATGGTGGTGCTCAGCGCCGACGCCCGGCTGGTCACGGCGGGCGGGGCGCTGGCGGTGGACGGCCCCACCCTCTTCCTCCAGGGCACCATCCTGGTGCTCGCCGCGATGGCGCTGCTGCTGATCGGCGAGCGGTCGGTGGAGCGCGGCGGCGCGTTCGTCGCCCAGGCGGCGGTGACCGCCGAGTCGGCCGACGACCGGCAGCAGGCCGAGGGACGTAACGGGGCGACCGAGGTCTACCCGCTGACCAGCTTCGCGATCGGCGGCATGCTGATCTTCGTGGCGGCGAACGACCTGCTGACCATGTTCATCGCGCTGGAGGTCTTCTCCCTGCCGCTCTACCTGCTCTGCGCGCTGGCCCGTCGCCGGCGGCTGCTGAGCCAGGAGGCGGCGATGAAGTACTTCCTGCTCGGCGCGTACGCCTCGGCGTTCTTCCTGTTCGGCGTGGCCCTGGTGTACGGCTTCACCGCCGGCATCCCGGGCCGCTCGGCAGGCGTCGACTTCGCCACCGTGCACGCCGCGGTGAACGAGTCCCCGTCCAGCGAGGTGCTGCTGTTCGCCGGGATGGCGCTGATCGCCATCGGCCTGCTGTTCAAGGCCGCCGCCGCCCCCTTCCACGTCTGGACCCCGGACGTCTACCAGGGCGCGCCCACCCCGGTCACCGGCTTCATGGCGGCCTGCACGAAGGTGGCCGCGTTCGGCGCCCTGCTGCGGGTCTTCCATGTGGCGTTCGACCAGGCCGCCTGGGACTTCACCCCGGTCCTCGGGGTGGTGGCGGTGCTCACCATGCTGATCGGCGCGGTGCTGGCGGTCACCCAGACCGACATCAAGCGGCTGCTGGCGTACTCGTCGATCGCCAACGCCGGGTACCTGCTCGTCGGGGTGCTCGCCCCGACCGGCGCGGGCGTCTCCGGCACGATGTTCTACCTGGCCGCGTACGGCTTCTCGGTGCTCGCCGCGTTCGCCGTGGTGACCCTGGTCCGGGACGCCGACGGGGAGGCCACCCACCTGTCCCGCTGGGCCGGGCTGGGCCGCCGCTCGCCGTTCTACGCCGGGGTCTTCACCTTCATCCTGCTGGCCTTCGCCGGTATCCCGTTGACCAGCGGCTTCATGAGCAAGTTCGCGGTCTTCGGCCCGGCGCTGGAGAGCGGGCACGCCTGGCTGGTGGTGGCCGGTGTGCTGACCAGCATGGTGCTGGCCTTCCCGTACCTGCGGGTCGTGGTGATGATGTGGCTCTCCGAGCCGGGCGAGACCACCCCGACCGTCGCGGTACCGGGTGGGCTGACCGCCACCGCGCTGATGATCGGGGTGGCCGCCACCCTGATCCTCGGCGTGCTGCCGGCGCCCCTGCTCGACCTGGCGACGGACGCGGCAGCATTCGTCAGGTGATCCGTTCCGTACGACCGTGGGGCCGGTGCGCGCAGGCGTGCCGGCCCCACGGCCGTATCCCCCGTCCGGAGCAGGTCGAACGGGTGTGGCATGGTTGATGGTGTGGTGATTCCGGCGGGGGAGCGTTCAGGTGCCGTCGGCTCCGGTGGTCGTCGGGGTCGGGCGGGCACGGGTCAGGTCGGCGCGCTCGGCGTGCATCTGGCCGATCCACGGGTCGAGGCGTCCGTGCTGGGCCTGCTGGACGACGTCGAGGTGGAGCTGCGGGCCAGCGTGTCCAGCGCCGACCCGCTCGTCACCGAGGCGGCCCGGCACCTGGTCGAGGCGGGCGGCAAGCGGTTCCGGCCGTTGCTGGTGGCGTTGGGCGCGCAGTTCGGCGACCCGGCCGGCCCGCAGGTCGTGCCGGCGGCCGTGGTGATGGAACTCACCCACCTCGCCACCCTCTACCACGACGACGTGATGGACGAGGCCGCCGTGCGGCGGGGCGCGCCCAGCGCGAACTCCCGCTGGACCAACTCGGTGGCCATCCTGGTCGGCGACTACCTCTTCGCGCGGGCCGCCGATATCGCCGCCGACCTCGGTCCGGAGGCGGTACGGCTCCAGGCGCGTACCTTCGCCCGGCTCGTGCACGGGCAGATCGCCGAGACCGTCGGCCCCCGTACGGAGGACCCGGTCGACCACTACCTGCGGGTGATCGCCGACAAGACGGGCTCGTTGATCGCCACCTCGGCCCGCTTCGGCGGCATGTTCGGCGGGGCGTCAGAGGAGCACACCGAGGCCCTCGCCGGCTACGGCGAGACCATCGGGGTGGCCTTCCAGCTCTCCGACGACCTGCTCGACATCGCGTCCGAGTCGGTGCAGTCGGGCAAGACACCCGGCACCGACCTGCGGGAGGGGGTGCCGACCCTGCCGGTGCTCTACGCGCTGGCCGGCGACGACTCCGACGCGGCCTCGGTGCGGCTGCGGGAGATCCTGGCCACCGGCCCGCTGGTCGACGACGCGCTGCACGCCGAGGCGCTCGGCCTGCTCCGGGAGTCCCCGGCGCTCAAGCGGGCCCGGGAGACCGTCCGCAGCTACGCCGAGGATGCCCGCGCCCAGTTGACGCCGCTGCCGCGGATTCCGGCCCGGCAGGCGCTGGAGTCGCTCTGCGACTACATCGCCGACCGCACCAGCTGAACCCCGTACCGTCCCGGGGCCGGCCCGCTCAGGGCGCGGCGGAGCGGCGCAGCAGCCGGCTGCCGGTGAGCATGAGGACGGCGGCGAGGAGCATGGCGACCCCGGCGGTCAGCCACATCACCGGGTAGCCGCCGGCTCCGGCGAGCGCACCGAGACCGAGCGGGCCGAGGCAGCCGCCGGCGTACACCCCGGTCTGGGTGATCGAGGTGGCGGCGGCCGGGGCCTGCGGATGCAGCCGGACCACCGCGAAGTTCATCAGGCCGGGCCACGCCCAGCCCAGCCCGAAGCCGAGCACCACCCCGACGGTCAGCGGCACCGCCCCGGCCACCGCCAGCAGCCCCAACCCGACGGCTCCGACCACCAGCATCGCGGCGATCAGCGCGACGTGACCGGTGGCACGCCGGTCGGCCAGCCAGCCGACGCCGATCCGGGCCGCCACGCAGACCGCGCCGCCAAGGGTGAGCACCAGTCCGGCGGGGCCGGGGGCGAGGCCCCGGTGCACCGACGAGTCGACCACGAAGGTGCCCAGCGCGTTGGCGGCCCCCGCCGCGAGGGTGGCCGCCACGCCGACCACCACCAGCGCCGTGGTGGCCCCGCCGCCGCGTTGCGCCGCGCGCTCCCGTACCGGTCCGGGAGGTTGCGGGGGTACGGCCGGCAGCGCGGCCAGCGCGGCCCCGGCGGCGGCCACGAACGCCCAGCGCCAGCCGGCGGTGCCGGGCCAGCAGGGTGGAGGCGGGGATGGCGGCCTGCTTCACCCCGAACGACAGGCCCTGTCGCCGGGCCGGCACGTGCCGGGCCAGCGCGGCGTTGCTGGCGAGTTGGCCGAGCGCGTTGGCGGCGGCGCTGAGCGCGAGCAGGCCGACCAGCACCGGGTACGAGCGGGCCAGTCCGGCGATGGCGAGCAGGCAGCCGGCGGCGAGTCCGATGGCGGCGCGGGCCACCACGGCCGGGCCGATCCGCTCCACCAGCCGGCCCGACGGCATCGAGGCGAGGGCGCTGACGCCGAAGTAGACCGACACGGCCAGGCCCAGCCCGGCGGGGGAGAAGCCCAGGTCGTCGCCCATCTGTACGGCGAGCCCGCCGACCAGGAAGACCGGCAGGACGCTGGCGATGGTGGTGGCGACCGCCCCGCCGCCGGCCCGCAGGGGGCGTACGGTCGGCCGGCCCGGCGTACGGCTGAGGGCGGTGTCGGTCATCGTGCGCCCAACCTACGCGGGTCGTGTTCCTGACAACCCTCGGCGTGTCGCCCGGGAACCCGCCGTATACCGCCTGATCTGGCATCCTCCACCCGAACGGGCGTTCCGTCCCGGCCGGGTTTTTCATATGGTGTAAGTCCCCGGCTGCGGAGGTGGTTGTGCGTGACCCCCTGGCGGAACCTTCGGATCTGATCCGAAGTGTCTCCCGCGCGCTACGCGTGCTTGAGTCGGTCGGCCGTGCTCCGAAGGGCCTGACCGTCAAACAGATCGCCCGGCGCTGCGAGCTGACCGTCGCCACCACGTACCACCTGGTCCGCACCCTGGCCTACGAGGGCTACGTGATCCGGCGCGAGGACGGCACCTACATCGTCGGCCTGGAGATCGCCGACCGCTACCGGGAACTGGTCACCGCGTTCCGGGGCCCGGCCGCGGTCGGCGAGTCGCTGCGGCGGGCCGCCGTCGACACCGGGTGGAGCCACTACCTGGGCCGGTTCGTCGGCGGCCAGGTGGCGGTCACCGCCGTCGCCGAGGGGGCCCGCTCGCCGTACCTGGAGGACATGGTCCCCGGCTTCGACGAGGGCGCGCACGCCACCGCCCTGGGCAAGGCGCTGCTGGCCACCCTCACCACCGAGCAGCGCCTGCGCTACCTGCGCGACTACGGCATGCGGCCGTTCACCACCGCCACCCTGACCAGCCCCGAGGCGTTCGAGGCGGACCTGGCCGCCGGTGACCGGCGGGGTATGCAGCTGGAGCTGGGGCAGTTCCGGCAGGGGGTGGCGTGCGCCGCCGTCCTGGTCACCCCGGACAAGGACATGGAACGGCGGGTGGTGCTGGCCTGCGCCCTGCCGGCCAGCGAGATGATGACCTCCGCCCGGGTGGTACGTGCCAAGCTGCTCACCGCCGCCCGCGCGGTCGCCGACGGCATCGCCGCCGACCTCTGAGCATCCCCGCCCGGCGCACGGGGAAGGCCCCCTCCCGGACCGAAGCGGGAGAGGGCCTTCGCGGCCGGCCCGGCGGGGCCGACCCGGGACGGGCGTCAGCTGCCGATCGGGCCGCCGTCGAGCCGCCAGGTGACCACCACGCCCGGCTTGGCGTAGTCGCCGTCCGGCCAGGTCGACGCCGGCTTCTCCACCGACGCGCCGGTGATCTCACCGGGGTGCTGCACGGCCACGAACACCGACCGGTTGTCGCCGGTGATGAACGGCCCGCAGGTCTCCGCACCCAGCGGCACGGTCAGGAACTGCTTCAGGTGCCCCCGCTCCGGCCCCTCGACGGCGGTGGCGAACAGGCCGTCGTTGCTGCCCAACGCGTTGCCGTCGGTGGAGATCCAGAGGTTGCCGGTGGCGTCGAAGGCGACGTTGTCCGGGCAGGAGATCGGCGAGACCTTCGTCTTGTCGTACCCGGCGAAGTAGGTCGACGGGTCGGCCGGGTCACCGGCGACGATCGGCAGCGACCAGGTGAAGGACTCCGCCGTGTTGTCGCCCCGGTCCTCGACCAGTTCCAGGATCTGCCCGTGCTTGTTGAGGTTGCGCGGGTTGATCTCGTCGGCCGCCGGCTTGCCGGCCTTGCCCCGGTCGGTGTTGTTGGTCAGCGCCACGTACACCTTGCCGGTGAGCAGGCTCGGCTCGACGTCCTCCGGCCGGTCCATCTTGGTCGCGCCGACCTTGTCCCCGGCGAGCCGGGTGAAGGTGAGCACGTCGGCGGCGGTCATCCCGTCGACGTACGAGCGGTTGCCGCTGACCAGCCTGATCCAGCGGCCGGTGCCGTTGAACGCGCCGTCGGCGGGCAGCTTGCCCGAACCGTCGATCTCGGCGGCGCTGGTCTGGCCGAACTGCGCCACGTAGAGGGTGCCCGACTCCAGCAGGGTCAGGTTGTTCTTGCGGGCCACCCAGGAGTCGCCCGGCATGAACTTCTTGTCGGAGACGAACTTGTAGAGGTAGTCGAAGCGCTCGTCGTCACCCATGTACGCGACCACCCGCTTGTCGCGGGCCACGATCACGTTGGCGCCCTCGTGCTTGAACCGGCCCAGCGCGGTGTGCTTACGCGGGCGGCTCTCCGGGTCGAACGGGTCGATCTCCACGATCCACCCGAACCGGTGCGCCTCGTTGGGGTGCTTCGCCAGGTCGAACCGCTCGTCGGCCCGCTCCCACTTACGGCTGCCGCTGGGGTAGCGGGCGGTGGTGGTGATGCCGTACCTGTCGAACTTCGGCTTCAGCTCGGCGGGTGCGGCGTCGGCGCCGACGAAGTACTGGTTGAAGTTCTCCTCGCCGGAGAGCACCGTCCCCCACGGGGTGACCCCACCGGCGCAGTTGTTCAGGGTGCCGACCACCGTGCGGCCCTTCGGGTCGGCGGCGGTACGCAGCCACGCCGAGCCGGCGGCCGGGCCGGTCAGCTCGAACTTCGTGGCCAGCGCGGTGACCCGCCGGTTGTACGGCCGCCGGCCCTGGCCCACCGCCCGCCACTGCCCGGTGCCGTCCACCCGCTCCAGCTCCACCACCGACATGCCGTGCGCGGCCATCGCGGTGCGCACCTGCTCGACGGTGAGGTTGTCCAGGCCGGTGAAGCCGGGGAACATCAGGTCCTCGTTGGTGTACTCGTGGTTGACCACGAGCAGCGCCCGCCTGCCCCGCCGGTCCAGCGGCAGCACCCCGACGAAGTCGTTGTTGTAGCCGAACTGCTTGGCCTGGGCGGCGGCGGTCTGCCCGTGCAGGTCGAACCGGGGTGCACCGGGCAGCACCGGGTCGCCCCAACGGATGACCACGTGGTGGTCGTACCCGTTGGGGACGACCAGGGTGTCGAGCTGGTTCGGCGGGATCGGCTTGAAGGTCAACGCGCCGTTGCCGACGCCGCGCTGCGGCGCGGTCGGGTCGCCCACCTCCGGCACCACCGGGGTGGCCGGTGCGGCACCGGCCGGGGCGGCCCCGGCCAGCGCACCGGCGGCGGCACCGCCGAAGCCGAGCACCAGCGCGCCCACCGCACCCGCCCGGACCACGCCCCGCCGGGTCACCTCACCCTCGACCAGGTCGCCGAAGTAGGTGTTGTCGGAGGTGTTGGGTACCGGATGGTCGCAGGCGTTGCCGCAGCGGTACAGGCAGGTCATCGCATCGCGGCTACCGTGCCGGGTGGTGCCGAGCAGCGGGAGCATCCGGGGACGGTCGCTCATGGAAGGGAGCCTCCTGGAAGCAGGTCGGTGGCACGCCGTTGTCACCTGCGCGACGTGCGTACCGGGCGGACGCTGCCAGGACGGGGTGAGCGGCCCCCGGACGCGGTGTGAACCGGATGTGAACAGCAGTCACCGCTGAACCGATCGGGGTCACGGCGCGTAATAACCGGCGGACACGTTCGCCGGACCTGTCGGGCGGGAAGCGAGGGGATCACCATCAGCGACCACGACGCCCAACTGCTGCGCGCCCTGCACGACGAGCACGCCGAGGCGCTCTACGCGCACGCGCTGCGGCTGGTCAACGGGGACCGCACCCGGGCCGAGGACCTGGTGCAGGAGACCCTGCTGCGGGCCTGGCGTCACCCCGAGTCGCTGGACCCGCGTCGCGGCTCGGTCCGCGCGTGGCTCTTCACGACCGCCCGGAACCTGGCGATCGACGCCTGGCGACGACGGTCGACCCGGGTCGGCGAGGTGTTCACCGACGACCTGCCCGAACCACCCGAGACGGTGGACGAAGCGGAGCGCGCGGTGGAGGCCTGGACCATCGCCGAGGCGCTCAACCGGCTCAGCCCCACCCACCGGGAGGTGCTGGTCGAGTGCTTCTACCAGGGCCGTTCGGTGGCCGAGGCGGCGGCCCGGCTGGGGGTGCCGCCGGGGACGGTCAAGTCCCGCACCCACTACGCGCTGCGTTCACTACGGTTGGCCCTGGCCGAGATGGGGGTGACCGGATGACCCGCTGCGAGTTCGCACACGACGACGGCGCGTACGTGCTGGGTGCGCTCGCCCCCGCCGACCGGGCCGCCTACGAGCGGCACCTCGCCGGGTGCGCGGCGTGCCGGGACGCGGTGGCCGAGATCGCCGTGCTGCCGGGCCTGCTGGGCCGGCTCGACCCGACCACGCTGGAGGAGTTCCTCCCGCCGCCGCCCGAGGTCAGCCGGGTGCCCGACCTGATCGCCACCGCCCGGGACCGCCGCCGCCGGGAACGGGCCCGCAACCGCCGACGGTACGCGCTGACCGCCCTCGTCGCCGCCGGGTTCGCCCTGGTGCTGGGCGTCGCCGGGGCGTCCGCCCTGCGCCCGGCCCCGACGCCCGCGCCGACCACCCAGGCGGTACGGATGGTGTCGATGGCGCCGGTGGCGGCCAAGACCCCGGCGGTGCACGCCGAGATCGGGCTGAGCGGCACCAAGTGGGGTACCGAGGTCACCATGCACTGCGGGTACGACGCGACGGCGGGCTACGGCAAGGCGTACACGTTCCGGCTGGTGGCCCGGGGCCCGGACGACGCGACGGAACAGATCGCCTCCTGGCTGGCCGCCCCCGGCGACGACGTGAACCTGCGCGGGGCGACCCGGTTCACCGACGCCGAACTGGTCCGCCTCGAACTGCTGCGGGCCGACGGGACGCTGGTGCTCAGCTACGACGTCCGCTGAGCCCCGGAGGCCGGGCGACGGTCGGGTGGCTCAGTGGGCGGCGGCGGGCAGCGGCGCGGCGGCGCGGGCGGCGGCCCGGGTGCGGCGGCCGTGCCGCAGCGCGTCCAGGCTGAAGATCACCAGGGCCAGCCAGACCAGGGTGAATCCGGCCAGCCGGGCCGGCGGCATCGGCTCGTGGAAGATCAGCACGCCGCAGCCGAGCTGGAGGACCGGGGCCACGTACTGGAGCATGCCGAGCGCGGTCAGCGGCAGCCGGTTGGCCGCGCCCGCGAACAGCAGCAGCGGGACGGCCGTCACCGCTCCGGCCGCCACCAGCAGCGCGGTGTGCCCGGCCGAGACCTGGCCGAACGTCGACCCGCCCCGGCTCGCCAACCAGCCCAGGTAGCCCAGGGCGGGCAGCGCCAGCACCGCCGACTCGACGAACAGCCCCTCCGCCGCCGGCAGCCCGAGCCGCTTCTTGGCCAACCCGTAGCCGGCGAAGCTGGCCGCCAGGATCAACGCCAGGTAGGGCAGCCGGCCGTAGTCGACGGTGAGCACCGCGACCGCCGCCGCTCCCACCCCGAGCGCCACCCACTGGGCCGGGCGCAGCCGCTCCCGCAGCACCAGCACCCCGAGCAGCACCGACACCAGCGGGTTGATGAAGTAGCCGAGGGCGGTCTCCACCACCCGGGCGGAGTTCACCCCGTAGATGTAGGTGCCCCAGTTCACGGCGATCAGCGCCGCCGCGACGACGATCCCGGCCAGCGTCCGGGGGCGGCGGGCCAGTGACCGCAGGAAGCCGACGTTGCGCATGGCGGCGAGCAGCAGCGCGACGAACACCACCGACCAGATGATCCGGTGGGCGAGGATCTCCATCGGCCCGGCCGGGCGGAGCAACTTCAGGTAGAGCGGGATGAAACCCCAGATCAGGTACGCACCAAAGCCGTAGAGGTAGCCGAGCCGCAGCGGAGTCACGATCCCACCGTAAGGGGTAAGGCCGGATCAGGCTCCTTTCCGGTGAGCGGGGTCACCGCTCGTTCACCCACTCCATCCACCGGGCCGGGGGCGCCGGGGTGAAGCCCAGCTTCGCGTACACGCCGTGGGCGTCGGCGGTCGCCAACGCGATCCGGCGTACGCCGTACCCGGCAAGGTGGTCGCGGATCGAGCCGGCCAGCCAGGTACCCAGGCCACGGCCCCGCGCCTGCGGGGCGACGTAGAGGTCGCAGAGCCAGCCGAAGGTGGCCCGGTCGGTGACCACCCGGGCCACCGCGACCTGCCCGCCGTCCTCCGGCCGGTAGACGCCGTACGGGATCGAGCCGGCGAAGGCCCGCTCCGTCGTCTCCCGGCTGCGCCCGAGCGCCCAGTAGGCGTCGGTGGAGAGCCAGTGGTGCACCCGGTCCCGGTCGATGCGCTCCGGGTCGGTGTCGAGCTGCCAGCCGTCGGGATGGGTCAACGAGAACACCCCGCCACGCTAGCCCCACCCGGTGGCCGTCCCGCCAGCCAATTCCCGTCCGGTGGCCGCCCCGGCCGGCCACCACCCCGGTCGGGGCGGCGGCCGGCAACCGGGTCAGTCGCGGTCGAGGACGGCCCCGAGGATCCAGGTCACGATGCCGACCAGGAGCGCGCCCAGCACCGCCTCGGGCCAGAACCCGTCCACGTGGAACGGCAGGTCCGCCTGCCCGGCGATCCAGCTGGTGAGCAGGAACAGCAGCCCGTTGACGACCAGGGCGATCAGCCCGAGGGTGAGCAGGTAGAAGCCGCAGCCGACCGTCTTGATGACCGGCTGGAGCACCGCGTTGACCACGCCGAAGATCACCGAGACCAGCACCAGGGTGACGATCGCCTCGCCGGCCGAACCGGTGTCGAGCGAGATGCCGGGGATGAGCAGCGTCGCCAGCCAGAAGGCCACCACCGTGGAACCCAGCCGGATCAGAAGGCCCTTCAGAAAATCCATGGCCGGGATCGTGCCACGTGCGGTCCAGCCAGGGAAACCACCGGGTCCGTGCGGTCAGCGCCGGCCGGGCCGACCGACCAGTTGCGACTCGATCGGGGTGGGCGAGAGCAGCGCCCAGCGCAGCGCCCGCCGGTTGACCACCGCGACCATGTCGTCGCGGATGCGGGTCAACCACTCCGCCGCACCCCCCAGCCCCAGCGCGGTACCCGCCAGGGCGGCCTCCGGCGGGTCGAGGGGTTGCAGCACCGCCAGGTCGGCCCGGCCGAGGGTGTCCACGTCCGCCGGGGTCAACTCGTCCCGGACCACCAGGGTGGACACCCATCCCGCCCCGGGTGGCGGTTCGCCGGCCGCCGTACCCGCGTCGGCCACCACCAGCAGCGGACGCAGCGGGGAACCGGTGACGCCGACCGCCCGCCCGGTGGGGACCACCACCACCCCGCCCTGCTGCCCGCCGACCCCGCGTACGAACGGCTCCCAGGCGCGTGGCCGACCGGTCTGCACCAGCACCCCGGCCCCCAGCGCCAATGCCCGCAGCACCAGCAGTTGGGCCGCCGCCAGCCCGCCGACCAGCACCAGCCGGGTGCCCTCGGCACGGAACAGCCGGACGGTCACCGCACCGCCGTGCCGGTTGGCCCCCACCATCAGCCCCGCCCCGCCCAGGGTCAGCTCCGGCGGCTCGACCCCCGGCGTGGCCGCCCCGGGCACCGCCAACGGCAACGTGGCGGCCAGGCCGGGCAACTGCGCGCCGTCGAGCCGGCGCAGCTCACCACCGGCGTCGGCGACGAGCCGGCACAACCCCCCGGCGGCGTGCTCCAGCGCGACCGGCGTGGCGGCGGCCAGCCGTACCGTCAGGCACGTCGGTGGTGCGGTGTCGCCGGCCTGCGGGCCGGCCACGAGTGAGACGGTGGTGGCGGTCGCCGGCAGGGCCAGCAGCCGGGACACCAACCGGCGACCCGGGTCGACCCGGGCGTCCGGCCAGTGGACCAACCGGAAGGCGGCCTGGTGCTGGTCGCCGACGCACAGCGTCGACCAGCTCTCGCGCACCGGCCGGCCGGGGTCGTGGTGGGCGAGTTCGGCGAGCACCCGCAGCGCGGCGTGCCGGCCCAGCGGGCGGGCCGGCAGCGGCCCCACCCGGCGGACGATCCGCCGCACCGTGCCGGCCAGCGCCCGGCGCAGGTCCGTGTCGGACCAGCCGGGCGCCCGCACCACCCGGACGGCGAGCAGGGCCCGTTCCTGACCCGGCAGCCGCCCCTCGGTCAACTGCCGGTACGAGGTGCCGGCCGCGCCACCGGCCGCCGCCGGGGCCGGTACGGCGTGCAGCAGCACCTGCACCCGCACCGGCGGTTGCTCCGGCCCGGCCGGCGGCAGCAGCGTGCCGGGCGCCGGCAGCGGGTGGGACCGGTCGCCGAGCAGGTCGCCCGGGTCGCCCAGGTCGAGCAGGACGGTCAGCCCGGTGGCGTCGTCGACCACCGCCGCCGGCCCGTCGGCCAACTCCACGCCGGCCAGCGCGGCATCGGGAAGCAGCAGGTCCAGCAGGGCTTCCGGGGCGGTGTCGGCGGGCAGGCCGTGCCGGCGGGTGAGGAACCCGGCGGCGGTGCCCCACCAGTCGAACAGCCACCGCCCGCGCCAGCGCCCCCAGCCGAGACCGGCCAGGACCACCGCACCGACCGCGGCGAGCACCGCCGGCACCGGCCCGCGGCCGTACGCGGCCACCGGCAGCGCCAGTGCGACCTGCGTGGCGACGAACTGACCGGGGTGTACGGCAGTGCCGGTGCGGGGGCGGGGTGGGGCCTCGGCGGTCCGCCGCAGCGGGCGGTCGGTCGTGCTCGCCGTCACCACGTCTCCTCCGTGTGCCCGCCCTGGTCGGTCGTCGGGATGCCCCGCCATCAACCTCCGGCCGGGACCGGAATGCGACGGGAGCGTGACCCATCGTAGTGGCCCGGTCGGCCCGGTGGGGTCCCGCCGTCCGACGTCGGGGCGCGTTGTCCACAGGGGAGCGGGACGGGGTAGCACAACGGCGACGGTGCGACTACCGTCAGCGACTGATTCGCCGACCAGGTCCGTCCGGTCCCATGCCGACGGACGCCCCGTCCGCAGTGGACGGCCGGCGGTCGGCCCCGACCGGGGAGACGAGGTGACGTCCGGGTGTCCCAGACCCAGGCAGAAGCGGCGGTGATGCACCACACCGCCACCAGGTTCGAGCAGGTGGACCAGTCGTTGCAGGCCATGCTGACCGGCCTGATGGCCGAGCTGGAGGTGTTGCAGCAGGCCTGGCGGGGCGCCGGTGGGCGCTCCTTCGAGCAGGTCAAGCAGCAGTGGGGGCGGGACCAGGCCGTGCTGCAACGGGCCCTGCGGGAGACCGCGGCGGCCCTGCGCACCGCCGGCCGCCAGTACGACGCCTCGGACACCGAGGCCGCCGGCCGGGTCGCCGGCACCAGTCGCGGCATCCAACTGCCGCTCTAACCACATCTCCGGGAGGAGCGATCCGATGGACCACGGTGTGCTGGTCGTCAACTTCGCCGCGCTGCACCAGGCCGGCGCGGACATCCAGAAGGCACTGAACACCCTCGACGCGCAGCTCGGCCAGCTGGAACGGGACGCCGCCCCACTGGTCGCCGGCTGGGACGGCGAGGCCCGCCGGGCGTACGAGCAGCGGCAGGCGCGGTGGCGCTCCGCATCGCAGGATCTCCAGGCGATGCTGCGGGACATCAAACTCGCCGTCGACGACTCCGCCGCCGACTACCTCGACACCGAGAAGCGCAACACCGGCCTGTTCCAGTGAGCCGGGCGGCGTCCCGGCGGGCCCGGCGGCCCGCGCCGTGCCGCCCGGCTCGCCGAGTGGCTCCCCGATGGTGACGCGGTCGGCGGTGCTGCGGCGGTGACGTCCGGCCGGTCGACGGTCGGGCGTCACCGTCAGGCCGGGCCGGCCGGGTGCCAGCGGCGGCGGACGCCCCGGGGGAGCACCACGGCCAGCAGCACCGCCACCAGCACCGTCCCGCCGACGGCCGAGGCGACCAGCAACGCCCGCTGCCGGGCCGCCGCCCGCCGGTGCCCCTGCGCCAGCAGCGCCGGATCGGCCTGCGGCACCGGCAGGGCCGTCGTCGGGCGGGTGGCCGGCCGGGGGGCACCACCGGTCTCCACCACCGCCCGGTACGGGTTGAGCACGCCGGCACCGTAACCGCCCTCCCGGCCACCCGGCGCCGGATCGGTGGTGCCGACGATCCGGCGGGCCACCCCGGCGGCATCGAGTTCCGGCCGGTACTGCCGCAGCAGCGCGGCGGTGCCCGCCACGAACGGGGCGGCGTAGCTGGTGCCCTCGGCCCGCTGGTGACCCCGCCCCGGCGCGGCCATCAGCACGTCACCGCCCGGCGCGACCAGGTCGACGTACGGGCCGACCTGGGAGAACGGGGCGCGCACGCCGGTCGGGGTGACCGCGCCGACGCCGAGCACCCCGTCGTACGCCGCCGGATAGGGCAGCGGGTCCCCGCCGTCGTGCAGGTTGCCGGCGGCGGCCACCACGACCACGTCCCGCCGCAGCGCGTAGTCGATCGCGTCGCGTACGGCCGGGTCGTCGGCGTACAGGACGACGGAGAGGTTGAGCACGTCGGCGTCGTGGTCCACCGCCCACCGGACGGCCTGGGCGAAACCGGCGGCGCTGACCGTACGCCCCGCCTCCCGCCCCTCGACGACCTGCTGTTCGCTGACCCGTACCGGCAGGATGCGGGCGTCGGGTGCGAGCCCCCGGAAGGCCACCCCGCCGGCCTCCCCGGCGGCGATGATGCTGGCCACCCCGGTGCCGTGACCGGCGCAGTCCCGGGTGCCGTCGCCGCCCGGGTCGAGGAAGTCCGCGCCGTCGAGCACCCGCCCCCGGAGTTGGGGGTGCCGCCGGTCGACGCCCGAGTCGACCACCGCCACGGTGACGCCGGCACCGGTGGCCAGCGGGGCGAGCCGCTGCGGGGCGTACCGTCGCTGGGGCCACGGGGCGGCGGCGACCGGGCGGGCCG
>NZ_JACGMO010000033.1:0-59945 GCF_015354745.1 Micromonospora sp. S-DT3-3-22 | reverse complement strand
GCCGGCCCGTGCTGGCGGTCACCGCCACCAGCCGGGAGGCCGACGACCTGGCCGCCGCGCTGGGCAGCCTGCTCCCGGCCGGGCAGGTCGCGGTCTTCCCGTCCTGGGAGACGCTGCCGCACGAGCGACTCTCGCCCCGTTCCGACACCGTCGGCCGCCGGCTGGCCGTGCTGCGCCGCCTCGCCCACCCGGACGCGCCGGGCCCGCACACCGTCCGCGCCGACGCCGACGCCGGCCCGCTGCGGGTGGTGGTGGCGCCTGTCCGGTCGCTGCTGCAACCGCAGCTCAAGGGCCTCGGCGACCTGGAGCCGGTGCAGCTCGCCGCCGGTGAGGAGGTCGACCTGGAGCAGGTCGCCCGCCGGCTCACCGACCTGGCGTACGCCCGGGTCGACCTGGTCACCAAGCGCGGCGAGTTCGCGGTACGCGGCGGCATCCTGGACGTCTTCCCGCCCACCGACGAGCACCCGTCCCGGGTCGAGTTCTGGGGCGACGAGGTGGAGGAGATCCGCACCTTCGCCGTCGCCGACCAGCGCACCATCGAGGGCGTACCGCAGCTCTGGGCCCCGCCGTGCCGGGAGCTGCTGCTGACCCCGGCGGTGCGCCGGCGGGCCGCCGCGCTCGCCGGGGAGCACCCGGAGTTGGCCGAGATCCTCGACAAGCTGGCCGAGGGCATCCCGGTCGAGGGGATGGAGTCGCTGGCCCCGGCGCTGATCGGCAGCGACAACCTGGAACTGCTGGTGGACACCATGCCCGCCGGCACCCACGTGCTGCTCTGCGACCCGGAGCGGATCCGCACCCGGGCGCACGACCTGGTGCGTACCTCGGAGGAGTTCCTCCAGGCGAGCTGGGCCGCGGCCGCCGTCGGCGGCCAGGCCCCGGTCGACCTCGGCGCCGCCGCCTTCAAGTCCCTGGCCGAGGTACGCGCCGCCGCCCGCGCCCTGCGCCAGCCCTGGTGGACCCTCGCCCCGTTCGGGCTGGTCGAGGCGGACGCCGCCGCACCGGCCCGGCAGCCCTGGGAGGACGCGCCGACCGGGGCGGACGTCACCCCCGACGACGCGATCGCGGTGAGCCTGGCCGCCCAGCCGGCCCCGCTCTACCACGGCGAGACCGACCGGTTGGTCGACGACCTGAAGCGCTGGACCGGCGACGGCTGGTCGGTGGCGCTGGTCTTCGAGGGGCACGGTCCCGCCCAGCGGGCCGTCGAGGTGCTCCGCGACGCCGGGTTGGGTGCCCGGCTCACCGAGCAGGTGCCGGCCGCGCCCGCCCCCGGCGAGGTGCTGGTCTCCTGCGGCTGCCTCACCGCCGGCTTCGTCGACGAGGCGTCGAGGTTCGTGCTGCTCACCGGCAACGACGTCACCGGCGGCCGGGGCACCACCACCCGGGACATGCGCCGGATGCCGAGCCGGCGGCGCAACACCATCGACCCGCTGGAGCTGAAGGCCGGCGACTTCGTCGTGCACGAGCAGCACGGCATCGGCCGGTACGTCGAGCTGGTGCAGCGCACCGTCAACGGCGCGTCCCGGGAATACCTCGTCATCGAGTACGCGGCCAGCAAGCGCGGCCAGCCCGGCGACCGGCTGTTCGTCCCCACCGACCAGCTCGACCAGCTCTCCCGCTACGTCGGCGGCGAGCAGCCCACCCTGCACAAGATGGGCGGCTCGGACTGGCAGAAGTCCAAGGCCCGCGCCCGCAAGGCGGTCCGGGAGATCGCCGCCCAGCTCATCCAGCTCTACGCCGCCCGCAAGGCGTCCAAGGGGCACGCGTTCGCCCCGGACTCCCCGTGGCAGCGGGAGCTGGAGGACGCCTTCCCGTGGCAGGAGACGCCCGACCAGATGGCCGCCATCGAGGAGGTCAAGCGGGACATGGAGCAGACCGTCCCGATGGACCGGCTGATCTGCGGCGACGTCGGGTACGGCAAGACCGAGATCGCCGTCCGGGCGGCGTTCAAGGCGGTGCAGGACGGCAAGCAGGTGGCGGTGCTGGTGCCGACGACGCTGCTGGTGCAGCAGCACTACAACACGTTCGCCGAGCGGATGAACCAGTTCCCGGTGACCATCCGCCAGCTCTCCCGGTTCCAGACCGCCAAGGAGAGCGAACGGACGCTGGAGATGGTCGCCGACGGCACCGTCGACATCGTCATCGGCACCCACCGGCTGCTCCAGACGGCCACCCGGTTCAAGTCCCTCGGCATGGTGATCATCGACGAGGAGCAGCGGTTCGGCGTCGAGCACAAGGAACACCTCAAGACGCTGCGCGCCTCGGTCGACGTGCTGAGCATGTCGGCCACCCCGATCCCGAGGACGCTGGAGATGGCGATCACCGGCATCCGGGAGATGTCGACCATCGCCACCCCGCCGGAGGAGCGGCACCCGGTACTGACCTTCGTCGGGTCGTACGACGACCGGCAGGTGGCCGCGTCGATCCACCGTGAGCTGCTCCGCGACGGGCAGGTCTTCTACCTGCACAACCGGGTCGAGTCGATCGACCGGACGGCGCGCAAACTGCGCGAGCTGGTGCCCGAGGCGCGGGTGGCGGTGGCCCACGGGCAGATGGGCGAGGAGGCCCTGGAGAAGGTGATGGTCGGCTTCTGGGAGAAGGAGTTCGACGTCCTGGTCTGCACCACCATCGTCGAGTCCGGCATCGACATCCCGAACGCCAACACGCTGATCGTGGAGCGGGCCGACCTGCTCGGCCTGGCCCAGCTGCACCAGATCCGGGGCCGGGTGGGCCGGGGCCGGGAGCGGGCGTACGCGTACTTCCTCTATCCGCCGGAGAAGCCGCTCACCGAGCACGCGCACGAGCGGCTGGCCACCATCGCGCAGCACACCGAGCTGGGCGCGGGCATGTACGTGGCGATGAAGGACCTGGAGATCCGGGGCGCCGGCAACCTGCTCGGCGGCGAACAGTCCGGGCACATCGAGGGCGTCGGGTTCGACCTGTACGTCCGGATGGTCGGCGAGGCGGTGTCGGCGTTCAAGGGGGAGAGCACCGAGGAGGAGACCGACGTCAAGATCGACCTCCCGATCGACGCGCACCTGCCGCACGACTACGTCGGGGTGGAACGGCTGCGGCTGGAGATGTACCGCAAGCTCGCCGAGGCACGCGACGACGCGCGGCTGCGCGAGGTGGTGGCCGAGATGACCGACCGGTACGGCGAACCGCCCGCCCCGGTGCAGAACCTGGTCGCGGTGGCCCGGTTCCGGCTGCTGGCCCGCCGCTACGGCCTGACCGACGTGTCGATGCAGGGCAAGCACCTCCGGTTCGGGCCGCTGCCGCTGCCCGACTCGAAGCAGTTGCGGCTCAAGCGCTACCACCCGGACTCGGTCTACAAGCAGGCCACCGACCAGGTCAGCGTGCCCCGGCCGAGCACCCGCCGGGTCGGCGGCGAGCCGCTGCGCGACCAGGCGCTGCTGGAGTGGTGCGCCCAACTCCTCGCCGACGTCCTCGGCGAACCGGCCGCGCTGGCGGGGGCGCGGGGATGAGCGGTCCGTCGCCCGCCCGGTGCGGAGCGCGGCACGGGGCGTCGGGCGGGGCCGCAGCGCACGGTGGGCGGCGTCACCGTACACAGGCAGGCATGAGAGAGTGACCGTCATGCGTGCACGCCGTCTCATCGCCGCCGCCAGCGTCGCGGCCCTGGGTGTCCTCTCCCTCACCGCCTGCGGCAAGGCATCTCCGGATGTGGCCGCATACATCGGCGACAGTCGCTACTCGGTGGCCCGGGTGGACGCGATCTACACCGACGCGCAGACGAGGTACGCCGAGGCGGTGCGCCAGGGCGCGGCCCAGTCCGGCCAGACCCCCGGCCCGGAGCAGTTGCGGGCCGGGGTGACCCGGCAGGACGTGGTGAACCTGCTGGTCAGCATCGACCTGGGTAAGCGGGTCGCGGCCGAGAAGAACCTCCAGGTCCCCGACCAGATCACCCCGGACCAGCTGGCCCAGCAGCTCCAGATGCCGCCGCAGGCGGAGTTCGCGAAGCTGTGGGGCGAGTGGGCCGACCTGTTCGTCGTGCTCAGCCAGCAGTTGCCGCCGGCCGACCTGAGCGACGAGTCGGTGATGGCGGTCTACCACGCGATCGAGAAGACCGGCGGCATCGACCGGGGGCTGTCGGTGGCGCAGGTGCGGCAGCTCTTCGGTGACGGCGGTTTCGTCCGCAGCTCGTCGGCGTTGAGCGCCGCGCTGGGCGAGCAGGCCGACAAGGTCGACGTCGAAGTCAACCCCCGGTACCGGCCGCTCGGCGTTCCCGCCTGGGTCAACAAGGGCCAGGAGCTGGTCTTCTACGCGCTGCCGTACATCGACGCGAGCGGCCCGGTGACCGACGTGTCGACGCCCGAGCCGGTCGCCAGCCCGACCCCGGAGCAGGGGCCGGCGGCCTCCTGAGCATGTCCGACCGGATCGTCCTGCTGGTCACCTCGCCCCGGTTGCCGGCCGGTCTGCTGACCGCCGCCGCCTGGGACACGCTGCGCTCCGCGCCGGTGCTGACCGGCGCGGAGGGTGCCCAGGTCACGGCGGTACGCGCGGCGGGCGTCACGGTCACCGTCGTCTCCGGCGGGGCCGGCGACGCGCTGCTCGACGCGGCGGCGGCACACGGCACGGCGGTCTGGCTGGCCGGCCCGACCGGCGACGAGTCCCTGGCCCGGGAGGTGGGCCTGCGGCTGGCCCGGCAGCCGGGGCTGGCCGAGCTGGAGCTGATGTACGGCTCGTGGGACCCGCCGGGGGCCCGGCTGCTCGACGCGGTCGAGGTGATGGACCGGCTCGCCTCGCCGGGCGGCGACCCGTGGAAGCGGGCGCAGACCCACCGCAGCCTCGCCGGCTTCCTGATCGAGGAGTGCTACGAGGCGTACGACGCGATCAGCGACGGTGACACCGACGCGTTGCGCGAGGAACTGGGCGACGTGCTGCTCCAGGTGCTGCTGCACGCCCGCCTCGCGGAGAACCTGCCCGAGGACGAGCGGTGGAGCGTCGACGACGTGGCCGGCACGCTGGTCGACAAGATGGTCCGCCGTAACCCGCACGTCTTCTCCGGTGCGCAGGCGGGTTCGCTGGCCGAGATCGAGGCGAACTGGGAGCGGATCAAGCAGGCCGAGAAGGCCCGTGCGTCGGTGCTCGACGGCATCGCCCTGAGCCAGCCCGCCCTGGCCCTGGCGGCCAAGGTGCTGGACCGCGCCGGCCGGGCCGGCCTGACCGTCCCCCTGCCGTCCCCCGACGCCCAACCCGACCCGGAGTCCCGCCTGGGTGCCACCCTGCTGGCCCTGGTGGCCCAGGCCCGCCGCGCCGGCCTGGACCCCGAAGCGGCCCTCCGCCACACCACCCTCGCCCACACCCGAACCCTCCGCACCACCGAACCCCCCACCCCGTCGAGTTGACCAAGAGGTTTGCGTCAGATCCGCGCGCCCCGGTGACGCGAAGCTCTTGATCGACGGGGTCGGCGCGCGGCCGGTGGGGGACCGGCGGGGTGGGTAGGGTCGGGGGATGGGTGCATTCGTGCCGCTGGCGGAGCGGATCGTCGAGGCCGTGCTGGAGAGCCGGCCCGGGTTCGCCACGTCGGCCGGGGACCACCGCTACGACGACCGGCTGCCCGATCTGTCCGCCCCGGCGGTCGCCGCCGACCAGGCGATGCTGCGGGAGGCCGCCGACGCGCTCGCCGAGGTCGACGCGGATTCCCTCGACGTCGAGGAGCAGGTCGACCACGCGCTGCTCGCCGCCCTGGTCGACCGGGAACTGTTCGAGCTGAGCGAGATCCGGGCCTTCGAGTGGGACCCGCTGGTGCACAACCCCGGCCCGCTGCTGCACGCCCTGCTCGCCCGCCCGTACGCGCCGGTGGAGCAGCGGCTGGCGCACCTGGTCGGGCGGCTGACCGCCGTACCCGACGCGTTGGCGACCGCGCGGGCGACGCTACGGGACATGCCCCGGGTGCACGCCGAGACGGCGGTCGGGCAGTTCGCCGGCAGCGCCGCGCTGATCCGCGACGAGGTGCCGCTGCTGCTCGCCCGGGCCCCCGCGCTGGCCGGCACGGTGGAGCCGGCGGCGACGGCGGCGATCGCCGCGCTCGACGAGTTCGTCGGCTGGCTGCGCGCCGGGCTGGCCGCCGACGCCGGGCCGGGCCGCGACCCCCGGCTGGGCCGCCGCCGCTGGGAGGCCCGGCTCTGGCACACCCTCGACACCGAGCTGGGCGCGGCCGAGGTGCAGCGCCGCGCCTGGGCCAACCTGGACCGGGTCACCGCCGAGATCCGCGCCGCCGCCGTCGAGCTGGTCGGTGGCCCGGCCGACGACGCGACGGTACGCCGGGCGCTGGACCTGCTCGCCGCCGAGCACCCCGACGACCACTCCATCGTGGACCTCGCCTCGGTCACCCTCGACGAGGCCGTCGACTTCGTCCGGGCGCACGACCTGGTCAGCCTGGTCGACGACCCGTGCGTGATCCAGGAGATGCCGGAGTTCGCCCGGGGCGTCGCGGTGGCCTACTGCGACTCGCCCGGCCCGCTGGAACCGGCCGACCTGCCCACCTTCTACTGCATCGCGCCCACCCCGGCGGACTGGCCCGCCCACCGGGTCGACTCGTTCTACCGTGAGTACAACGACCACATGATCCGCAACCTGACCGTGCACGAGGCGATGCCGGGGCACTTCCTCCAGCTCGCCCACGCCCGCCGGTACGCCGGCCCCACCCGGGTCCGGGCGCTCACCGAGTCGGGGGTGTTCATCGAGGGCTGGGCGGTCTACACCGAGGAGCTGATGGCCGGCCTCGGCTTCGGTGGCCTGCCGGTCCGCCTCCAGCAGCTCAAGATGCAGCTGCGGATGACCATCAACGCCCTGCTCGACCAGCTCGTCCACTGTGACCAGATGACCGAGGCGGACGCGCTGGCGCTGATGACCGGGCGCGGCTTCCAGGAGGAGGGCGAGGCGGCCGGCAAGTGGCGGCGGGCGCTGCTCACCTCGACCCAGCTCTCCACGTACTTCGTCGGCTACAGCGAGATGGCCGACATCGCCGCCGCCCGCCCCACGGGGGTGCCGCTACGCCGGTGGCACGACGCGATGCTCGCCCACGACTGCCCACCCCCGCGCCACCTGCGTACCCTGCTCGGCGTCTGAACCGGCCGGGTTCAGCCCCGGGCGACGACCGCGTCGATCAGCCAGCGGGAGATCGAGTACGCCGGTGGCAGCTCGGCCGGCAGCGCGTCCACCGGGAACCAGCGGGCCCGCACCAGCTCCCGCCCGTCCACCTCCGGCTCGGCGGTGGGGTCGGCGGCGGTGGCGAAGAAGCCGGCGAGCAGCACCCCCGGCCCGGAGATCGCCCAGGGCTGGCTGCCGAAGTAGTCGACGCTGCCGAGGGTCAGCCCGACCTCCTCGGTGACCTCGCGACGGACCGCCGTCTCCAACGACTCCCCGGCCTCGACGAAGCCCGCGACCAGCGCCCACAGCCCGGTCGGACCGGACGCGTGCCGCACCAGCAGCAGCTCGGTGGGGCCACCGGCCGGCCCGGGGCGGGTGATCGCCGCCAGCACCGCCGGGGAGAGCCGCAGCGGCACGTACAGGTCGCAGGCGGGGCAGCGCCGGGCCGTCTCGCCGGGCACGTCGGCCAGCTCCGCCCGGCAGGCCCCGCACCAACGGTGGGTACGCCGGAAGGTGACCACGGCCACCGCCCGCCCGGCGAGCGTGGCGAGCGGTTCGGGCAGCTCGGCGGCGATCGCCCGCCAACTGCGCCAGCGCCCGGCCGGTCGGGTCGCCCCGTCCGACGTGGCCGCCCAGGCGGGTACCCCGTCCAGCGTGCCCAGTGGCACCCAGCCGGTTCCGTCCGGCAGCTCGCCGACCCGGGGCAGGCCCCCGTCGGCGGTGGTGAGGATCCGGTGGCCGGCGACCAGCAGGCCCAGGTCCCCGGGGGCGGGTGACGGGTCGGCGGTGTCCCCGGCGGCGGGGGCGGGGTCTGCGGGTGGGGGAACGGTCACGACGTCGCCGGCCGGCGGTCGGTCACCCCGGCGCCGGCCGGCAGGTCGAACGCCGTCGGTGCCACCGAGTCGGTGTAGCGGTCCAGGGTCAGTTCGACGGGTTGGCCGTCGAGGACCCCGGTGAAGCTGCCGAGCACACCCTCGCTGGTCACGCAGGTGTCGAAGTTCCCGGCGGCCCGCCGGACGGCGACACAGGTGGCGTGGTGCCCGGTGATCGTGGTGTCGGTCTGCTTGACCTGGGCCGCCGGGTCGAGTGCGGCCTCGGTGAGCAGGCCGATCACCGCCGGCGGGGTGACCAGGCCGGCCTTGCGGGCCTCGGTGAACAGCGGCACGGCGGCCTTGCCGGACATCAGCACCGGCGGCTCGACCGTGCACGTGGTCCGCCCGGCGGTGGTCCCGCACCGGGTGATGGCCTGCTCGGAGACGGTGATCTTGCCGGCGGTCCAGGTGTACGCGGACCGGGCCGGTTCCTTCGTCTGGGCGATGGTGAAGTCCCGGCCACCGGCGAGCCGGTACTCGGCGGTCCAGGTCCGCACCAGCGACTCGTCGAGCCGGGTGGCGAGATCGTTGATCAGATCGGCGCGGCCGAGGGTGCGTCCGGCGTCGTCCAGGGTCTGACAGCCGGTGACGGTGAGCGACGCGATGACCGACACGGCGAGCACGCGGAGGGTGGTCGAGACGGCGGGCATGGCGACCAGCGTGGTCGATCGGGTCCACCCGGCGCAAACCGGTTGCCGGTTCAGGGGTGAGAATCCGGGAATGTCCGTCCCGGCGTACCGATTAGGGGTGGGCTACGTGTCCCCGGACGCCGTGCGGCCGGACGCCGCCCGATACGCTGCGTTCAACACACCTGCCTCAGCCGCACCGTCGCGGCCCGAACCGGATTCGCACACACGAACGAGGAGCGACTCAGTGGCAACCATCGAGGGAATCGTCGCCCGGGAGATTCTCGACTCGCGGGGCAACCCCACGGTCGAGGTCGAGGTAGGGCTGGACGACGGCACGATCGCCCGCGCCGCCGTACCCTCCGGCGCCTCCACCGGCGCCTTCGAAGCGGTCGAACTGCGCGACGGTGACAAGGGCCGCTACCTGGGCAAGGGCGTCGAGAACGCGGTCGCCAACATCGAGGACAAGATCGTCGACCAGCTCATCGGCTACGAGGCCAGCGAGCAGCGGCTGATCGACCAGAAGATGCTCGACCTCGACGGCTCCGACAACAAGGGCGAGCTGGGCGCGAACGCGATCCTCGGGGTCTCGCTGGCGGTCGCCAAGGCCGCGGCCGGCAGCGCCGAGCTGAGCCTGTTCCGCTACCTGGGCGGCCCCAACGCCCACCTGCTGCCGGTGCCGATGATGAACATCCTCAACGGTGGGGCGCACGCCGACTCGAACGTCGACGTGCAGGAGTTCATGATCGCGCCGATCGGGGCGTCCAGCTTCCGGGAGGCGCTGCGCTCCGGGGCGGAGGTCTACCACGCGCTGAAGTCGGTGCTCAAGAAGAAGGACCTCTCCACCGGCCTGGGCGACGAGGGCGGCTTCGCCCCCAACCTGCCCAGCAACGCCGCCGCGCTGGACCTGATCGCCGAGGCGGTCGAGAAGGCCGGCTACCGGCTGGGCACCGACATCGTCTTCGCCCTCGACGTGGCGGCCACCGAGTTCTTCGACAACGGCACCTACACCTTCGAGAGCGCGGCCAAGAGCGCCGAGGAGATGAGCAACTACTACACCAAGCTCATCGGCGACTACCCGATCGTCTCCATCGAGGACCCGCTGGCCGAGGACGACTGGAGCGGCTGGGCCACCCTGACCGCCGCCGTCGGTGACCGGATCCAGATCGTCGGCGACGACCTGTTCGTCACCAACCCGCAGCGCATCGCCCGGGGCATCACCGAGAAGGCCGCCAACGCGGTGCTCGTCAAGGTCAACCAGATCGGTTCGCTGACCGAGACGCTGGACGCCGTGGACCTGGCCCACCGGGCCGGCTTCAAGTGCATGATGAGCCACCGCTCCGGCGAGACCGAGGACACCACCATCGCCGACCTGGCCGTCGCCACCGGCTGCGGCCAGATCAAGACCGGTGCCCCGGCCCGGTCCGACCGGGTCGCCAAGTACAACCAGCTCCTGCGGATCGAGGAGGAGCTGGGCGACGCGGCGCGGTACGCCGGCGTCGGCGCGTTCCCGCGTTACCGTTCGGCCTGACCCGGGCGAACCTCGGGGGGAGGGGTGTGACGATGCAGCAGCGCCGCACACCGGGTGGACAACGCCCGGCCCGCCGGCCGACCGGTCGGCCGGGCGGGGCCCGGGGCGCCCGCACGCCGCTGCGCGACGGCGGGGTCCGCGCCGAGCCGCGGACCACCGCGGCCCGCTCGCGTGGCGTCGACGGTGTCCGGTCGGCGAACCGCCCGGCGGCGGCCCGCCGGACGGCGGCCGGCGGCACCATCCGGCGGCTCACCGCACCCCACCCCCGACGGTTCACCGGGCGGGCCACCGTCCTGTTCGCGGTGCTGCTCGCGCTCGCCCTGGCCTACACCTATCCGGTCCGGGTCTACCTCGACCAGCAGGTCGACATCGAGCGGATGGAGGCCAGCCAGGCCGCCCAGCGCGAAGAGATCGCCGAGTTGTCGGCCCAGGCGGCGAAGTGGCAGGACCCCGAATACATCAAGATCAAGGCGCGGGAACGGTTCTACATGGTGGCCCCGGGCGAGACCCCGGTGATCGTGCTCAACGACGCCGACGGCGCGGCCCGCGACGCCAACGGCGGCCGGCCGCCGGCCCCGCCCAAGGCTCCCGCCCCCTGGTACGACACCCTGTGGTCGAGCGTCCGGGCGGCGAACGGCGAAGCCGCCGACCAGTGAGCAGCACCCGCGTACCGAACGAGAGATGGGCACCGTGAACGTCGTACCACCGCAGGAGCCGGCGGCGGACTCCGTACCCCCGCCGGAGCACCAGCCGGCCACCGAGGCCGACCTGGCCGCGGTGGCCGCGCAGCTCGGACGCCCGCCCCGGGGCACCCGGGCGGTGGCCCACCGCTGCCCGTGCGGCCTGCCCGACGTGGTCGAGACCACCCCCCGGCTCGCCGACGGCACCCCCTTCCCGACGCTGTTCTACCTGACCTGCCCCCGGGCGACGGCGGCGTGCAGCCGGCTGGAGTCGGCCGGGCTGATGAAGGAGATGGCCGAGCGGCTCGCCGACGACCCGGAACTGGCCGACCGGTACCGGGCCGCGCACGAGGACTACCTGGCCCGCCGGGCCGCGATCGGCGAGGTGCCGGAGATCGCCGGCATCTCCGCCGGTGGGATGCCCGGCCGGGTGAAGTGCCTGCACGTGCACCTGGGCCACGCGCTCGGTGCCGGGCCCGGTGTCAACCCGTTCGGCGACGAGACGCTCGCCCTGGTGGAGAAGTGGTGGGCGGCCGGGCCCTGCGTGGACGTGCCGACGGCCGGGTGAGATGACCGACGAGATCGAGGTACGCCGGGCCCGCACCGGCGACGTACGCGGCATCCGGCGGCTGGTCGACACCTACACCGACGACCGGCGGCTGCTCAGCAAGGCCACCGTCACCCTCTACGAGGACGTGCAGGAGTTCCGGGTCGCGGTGGCCGGCGACGGGCGGGTGGTCGGCTGCGGCGCGCTGCACGTGATGTGGGAGGACCTCGCCGAGATCCGTACCGTGGCCGTCGACCCGGCCTGCCGGGGGCGGCGGCTCGGCCACCGGATCGTCACCGAGCTGATCGACGCCGCCCGGGAACTGGGCATCGCCCGGATCTTCGTGCTCACCTTCGAGACGGCGTTCTTCGGCGCGTTCGGGTTCACCGAGATCGACGGCGCGCCGGTGCCGCAGCCTGTCTACGAGCAGTTGCTGCGCTCCTACGACGAGGGTGTCGCCGAGTTCCTCGACCTGGAACGGGTCAAGCCGAACACGCTGGGTAACACGCGGATGCTGCTGCGCCTCTAGCCGGTGGGCGCGGTCCGCGCCCGGCACGGCAGGTTCCCGTCCGGGGCGGCGGACCGGGGGCGGTGCACAGTGGACCGGCCCCGCCTTGACCCGGCCCGGCACCCTGGGTCGGTGACGATCGTGCGCCGGTTGGGCGCGGTGCTCGCCGCCCTGGTGACCCTGTTCGCGCTGGTCGGCGTGGCCCGGCTGATCGCCCCGGCGACCGGTGGCGTCGACCGCCAGCCGCCCGGGGTGGACCGGCAACTCGACTACCTGCGAGCCGAGCTGGACGACGGTGCCGGCGAGGACGCCCAGGCGATGTTCCCGGAGGGCTGGTTCTTCGCCCACGCGCTGTACGGGCTGGCCCGGGTGGAGACCGGCCTGCGGCAACCGGCCGAGGGGCGTGCCGAGGCGCTGCGGGAGGCCCGGTGGGCGCTGTCCCGGCTGGAGTCCCCGGCCGGCACGGCCCCGTTCAGCGCCGACCTGACCCCGGCGTACGGCGTCTTCCACGCCGGCTGGACGAACTGGCTGCGCGGCGGGGTGCTCGCCCTGCAACCGGCGTCGGGGCGGGACCCGGCCGAGGTGCGGCGGTTCACCGAGACGTCGGCCGCGCTGGCCGCCGCGTTCGACGCCTCGGCCACGCCGTACCTCGCCGCCTACCCGGGGCAGGCGTGGCCGGTCGACTCGACGGTGGCGGTGGCCTCCCTGCGGCTGCACGACCACCTGCTGCCCGCGCGGTTCGACCGGACCACGGCACGCTGGCTGGACGGGGTACGCCAGCGGCTCGACCCGAACACCGGGCTGCTGCCGCACCGGGTCGACCCGGGCACCGGCGCGCCGGCCGAGGTGGCCCGGGGCACCTCGCAGAGCGTCATCCAGCGGTTCCTGCCGGAGATCGACCCGACCTTCGCCCGCGAGCAGTACCTGCGCTTCCGCACCGACTTCGTGGTGTCGCCGCTGGGGCTCGGGCCGGCCGTGCGGGAGTATCCGCGCGGCCTGGACGGCCCGGGGGACGTCGACTCGGGGCCGCTGCCGCTCGGGGTGAGCTTCTCCGCCACCGTGGTGACCCTCGGCGCGGCCCAGGTGCAGGGTGACGACGCGCTGGCCGGGGCGCTGGCCAACTACGGTGAACTGGTCGGCTTTCCGCTGGACACCCCGCACACCCGGCGGTACGCCTTCGGTCTGCTCCCGATCGGCGACGCCTTCCTGGCCTGGTCGAAGACCGCCCGCCCGTGGGTCTCCGCACCCGCCGACCCGCCACCGGCGACGGTGGACCCGTGGTGGCGCGCGCCGCTGGTGGCCCTGCTGGTGCTGCTCGCCGTGCTGCCCTGGCTGCCGTGGCTGCTGTGGCGTCGGCACCGGCGACGCTGACCAGGCCGGCCGGTGCTGCCGTGCGCGGTCGGCGGCGCCGGGCACCCGGCCGGTGCTGTCGTGCCCGGTCGGCGCTGCCGTGCACCCGGTCGGCGGCCGGGGGCGTCGCCGGTCCGGTCGGCGTCGCCGGGCCTGCGGTCCGTGCTGCCGGGTGCCCGGTCGGTGCCGCCGTGCGCGGGCGGCGGCTGCCGTAGGGTTGCTGCCGTGACGACGCGTGTGGCCGCCATCGACTGCGGGACGAACTCCATCCGGCTGCTGGTCGCCGACCTGCCCGACCCGTCGGCCGGGCCGCAGGCCCCGCTGGTCGACCTGGCCCGCCGGATGGAGATCGTCCGGCTCGGGCAGGGCGTCGACCGCACCGGCCGGCTGGCCCCGGAGGCGATCGAACGGACCCGGGTGGCGCTGGCCGGGTACGCCGCCGAGATCGACAAGCTGGGCGTCGACCGGGTCCGGATGTGCGCCACCTCGGCGTCCCGTGACGCGAGCAACGCGGCCGACTTCCGGGCCATGGTCGAGCAGACCCTCGGGGTCGCACCCGAGGTGGTCAGCGGCGACGAGGAGGCCCGGCTGTCGTTCACCGGCGCGGTCCGGGGGCTGCCCGCCGACGCGGAGCCGCCGTACCTGGTGGTCGACATCGGCGGCGGCTCGACCGAGTTCGTGGTGGGCACCCGTGACGGTGGGGTGCAGGCGGCGATCTCGGTCGACATCGGCTGCGTCCGGATGACCGAACGGCACCTGCACGGCGATCCGCCGACCGCCGACGAGGTCGCCGCCGCGCAGGCCGACATCGCCGCCGCCGTCGACCGGGCGCTCGCCGCCGTCCCCGGCCGGGAGGCCGCCACGCTGGTCGGGCTCGCCGGTTCGGTCACCACCGTCGTCGCCATCGCCCAGGACCTCCAGGAGTACGACCCCGAGCGCATCCACCACGCCCGGGTGCCGTACGAGCGGGTGGCCGGGGTGACCGCCGACCTGCTGGGCAGGACCGCCGCGCAGCGGCTGGCGATCCCGGTGATGCACCCGGGCCGGGCGGACGTGATCGGGGCGGGCGCGCTGGTGCTCAAGGTGATCATGGAGCGGGCCGGGATGTCCTCGGTGGTCGCCTCCGAACACGACATCCTCGACGGCATCGCCTGGAGCCAGCAGCCCACCCACGGCTGACCACCACCGTCCCGGCCCTTCTCCGCCCGCCCCCGCCGCTCGACATCGAGCCCGGTGATCAAGAGATTTACGTCAAAAGTCCCGTCGAGAATGCCTCGAACTTCTTGATCACCGGAGCGGAAGCCTGGTGATCAAGAAGTTTGCGTCAAAGATCCCGTCGAGGATGACCCGAACCTCTTGATCACCGGGGTCGGGACGGGGTGATCGACAGGCAAGGTGAGAGTCGGGGCGTGGTATCGCGTTGTTGACGGTACTGCGCACTGCGCAGTAGTGTGTGGTGCGTGGACACCACACAACTGCTCAAGGGTGTGCTCGACCTGGCCGTGCTGGCCGTCCTGCGGGATTCCGACGGCTACGGCTACGACATCCTGCGCCGGCTGCGCGAGGCCGGCCTCGACGAGGTCGGCGACGCCTCGGTCTACGGCACCCTGCGTCGGCTCTTCGCCGCCGGCCTGCTCACCACCTACGTCGTGCCGAGCGAGTCCGGCCCGCACCGCAAGTACTACGCGCTCAACGCCGCCGGCCGTGACCAGCTCACCCGCTCCGGCAAGACCTGGCGCGCGTTCGCCACGACGATGGACCAGCTGCTCGACGATCGGGGGAGGGCGGCATGACCGTCACTGGGCAGGAGATAACGGACTACGTCGAGCGGGTGCGGGCGGCGCTGGCCGATCTGCCGCCGCAGGTCCGCGAGGAGCTGACCGAGGACCTTCCGGAACACCTCGCCGAGGTCGCCGCCGAGGCCGACGGTTCCCTGGTCGACCGGCTCGGCACCCCGGAGGCGTACGCGGCGGAGCTGCGCGCCGCCGCCGGAGCGGGTGACCCGGCGGCCGGCCGGCGGGCGCTGGAACGGCGGATCGCCTCCGTGCTGGGACGGGCCCGGGCCCGGATCGACCGGCTCGACAGCCGGTTCGGCCCCGTGTTCGGTCACGCCACGGCGGGGGAGTTCCTGCGGCTGCTGCGCCCGGCCTGGTGGGTGGCCCGCGCCTACCTGGCCGCGATGCTGCTCACCGCGATCAGCACCGACGGCCCGCTCGGCCTGCTGCCCCGACTCGACGGCAACGGGTTCGTCGGCCTGCTGATGTTCGCCGGCCTGCTCTACGGCTCCGTCTGGTTGGGTCGGCGCACCCCCGGGCTACGGTCCTGGCGGCGCTGGGCGTTGCACGCCAGTTCGGCGGTGCTGGCGATGTTCGCGATCGGCGCGGTGGCGACCGTCGACGACCACGCCCGCTCCGGCTACGACTACGGCTACGAGTCGACCTCGGTGAACAACCCGTACGACCTCGTGCAGGACGTCTACGTCTACGACAGCGAGGGGCGGTTGGTGGAGAACGCCCGGCTCTTCGACCAGAACGGCACCCCGATCCGGCTGGGCTGGCCGACCTGCGACGATCCCGCCCTGCCCGACGTCAACCCGGTGCAGCGTGGCTACCCGTACTGCCCGCAGCAGGCGCCGTTCCGGCCGCGACCGCCGGCCGTCGCCCCGCTGCCGCCCGGGTCCGGCGTCGGCCCCGGCGGGTCGCCGTCGTCGTCGCCGACCGGGCCGGGTGTCGGGCCGACGGCCGCCGCGCCGGACACCCCCGCACCTACCGGATCGGTGCCGGCCGCGTCGCCGTCGGTGTCCGCCCCGGCGGGGACGCCCCTGCCCACCGCCACCGGTTGACCTGTCGTTCCTGGGAAATGGCTGAACGGACGATGGGAACGGGACAGCACGCGCTGATCTTCGTCGCTACGTTGTCGTCTGCTCATTCACCCCTCGGAAGGAAATTCAGTGTCAGAGCAGGTCGCATCGTCCCCCGCGCCGCAGGCGGAGCAGGTGGCCCAGCCCGAACCGGTGACCCCGGTCCCCGCCGCGCAGCCGGAGGAGCGCAAGGGTGGCGGCGCGAAGAAGGCGCTCGGCATCATCGGCGCGATCGTCGCCTTCCTCGTGATCGCGGCGCTGAAGTTCGGCGTCGCCAGCGCCATCGGCAACCTCCTCAACCCCGACGAGACGGCCGAGGCGAAGGCCGGCGACTGCATCGCCGAGCTGCCGGAGGTGACCGGCACGCAGGAGAAGTCGGTAAGCGACGCCAAGGTGGTCAAGTGCACCTCGACGGAAGCCGTCTACAACGTGGTCGGCCGGGTGGAGGAGCAGACCGAGGCGCAGGCCAAGACCGGCAAGGCGTGCGAGCAGTACATCAAGGAGGGTGAGGACGGCTACGTCTTCTACAACATCGCCCCGGGCGGCAAGGGCTACCTGCTCTGCCTGACCAAGAAGGCCTGACCAGGAAGGCCCGAGCGGCAGGCCCGGGCACGGACGGCCCGGACGACGATCCGCCGACGGCGGCGCGGGATTCCCGCGCCGCCGTCGGCGTGTTGCACGCCACCGTCCGGTGAACGCGAGGTATATGCCACTGTTCCGGCATCTTCCCGGCACGCGTACGGCGTGGCAGGCTACCGACACGTAGGAACGCCCTGCGACCAGCCAACGATGACTGACCGACAGGAGGACGGGCCGATGGGTGAGATGGTGCGTTACCGCCGCGACGCGGGGAGCGGCGAAGGGTATCTCGCGATACCGTCCAGCGGCACGGCCAGCCCGGCGGTCATCGTCATCCAGGACTGGTGGGGTCTCGTCCCGCACATCCGTTCGGTGGTGGACCGGTTCGCCGAGGCCGGCTTCGTCGCGCTGGCCCCCGACTTCCGGCACGGCCAGCCCGCCAGCAAGCCGAGCGAGCCCCGGCAGATGCTCAACAGCGTCCAGATGGACGAGGCGGCGGCCGACATCGCCGTGGCGGCGGAATACCTCGCCGGCCGGGCCGAGGTGACCGGCAAGGTGGGGTGCGCCGGCTTCTGCGCCGGGGCCAGCCTGGCGTTGTGGGCGGCCACCCGGGCCGAACGGATCGTCGCCACCGCCGCCTTCTACCCCCGGCTGCCGTGGGACGGGATGCCCGCCGAGTGGGCCGACTACGCGGGCAAGGCGGCCGTCGTGCACTGCTCCGAGGCCGACGGTCTGTCCGCCGCCGACGGCGTACAGACGGTGCGTCGGGCCGTCGAGAACGCCGGGGGCACCTGCCAGACGTACGACTACCCGGGCACCGCGCACGCGTTCTTCAACGAGGACCGGCCGGAGAACTTCGACCAGCGGGCCGCCGCCACCGCCTGGGCCCGTACCCTCGAACTCTTCCGGGCCAAGCTTGGCTGAGTCCCGTACCCCCGCCGAGGTGGTCGCCCGCGCCGCGCGGGCGACCGACCTGGCCGACCTCGACGCGGCGGTCAGCGACTGTTTCGCCTGCCCGCGCCTGGTCGACTGGCGGGAGGAGGTCGCCCGGACGAAGCGGGCCGCGTTCCGCGACCAGGACTACTGGGGTCGCCCGGTGCCCGGCTTCGGCGCCCCGGACAACCGCACCGGGCGCGGCGGCGCGGGCCCGCCGTCCACCGGGCCGGGTCCGGCGTCCGACGCCCGGATCGGGATACTCGGCCTGGCCCCGGCCGCCCACGGCGGCAACCGCACCGGCCGGGTCTTCACCGGGGACCGCTCCGGCGACGTGCTCTTCGCCGCCCTGCACCGCGCCGGGCTGGCCAACCAGCCGACCAGCGTCGCCGCCGACGACGGCCTCACCCTGGCCGGTGTCCGGATCTTCGCCGCCGTGCGCTGCGCGCCGCCGGACAACAGGCCCACCCCGGCCGAGCGGGACACCTGCGCCCCCTGGGTGCACCGGGAGGTGGCGCTGATCCGACCCACCCTGCGGGTGGTCGTCGCGCTGGGCGCGTTCGCCTGGGCGGCGTGGTGGCCGGTGCTACGCCAGGTGTACGGCGTCCGGCCGCCCAGCCCGCGACCGGTCTTCGGCCATGGGGCACACTGGTCCGGGTCGGCCGCTCCCGATCTGCTCGGTTGCTACCACGTCAGCCAGCAGAACACCTTCACCGGGCGGTTGACCACACAGATGCTGGACGATGTGTTCGCCCGGGCGAAACAGCTCGCGGGGGTGGACTGAGCAGCGTGGGGCGGTGGCGATGGACCTCGGCGTACTGCGCAGATGGTGGCCCGTCGCCCTGGTGACGCTGCTGCTGCTGGCCGCCGCGCTCGCCGCCGGGCACTCGTCGATCGGGGCCAGCCGCATCCCGCCGGCCGCCGACAACATCCCCTACGTGCCGGACTACCCCTCCGCCGAGCCGGCCGCGTCGATCCCGATCGAGCCGCGTACCGAGGCCGCGCAGACCCGGCCGAGCGTCCCGCAGTGGATCGCCACGGCGGCCATCGCGCTGCTCGCCACGGCGATCCTGGCCGCCCTCGGCTACCTGGCCTTCACCCTGCTGCGCGGTGCGCTGCGGCGGACCACCCGGGCGGTCCCGGTGGCGCGGGCCCGGCGTACCGCCGAGGGCACCGCGCGGGAGGTGGTGGCCGCGCTCGACGCCGGCCTGGAGGAGTTGGACGACGCCGACACCGACCCGCGTACCGCCGTCATCGCCTGCTGGGTACGGCTGGAGGAGGCCGCCACCGAGGCCGGCGTGCCACGGCGGACCGGGGACACCCCGACCGACCTGGTGACCCGGCTGCTGCGCGGCGACCCGGCGGCCGGGGTGCCCGCCATCGCCAGCGCCGACGTGCTGGACGGCTTCGCGCACGTCTACCGCGAGGCCCGCTACGCCACCCGGACGGTCGACGCCCGGATGCGCGACCAGGCCCGGGGGGCGCTGCGCCGGCTGCGCGGTGAGCTCACCGCCCTGGCCGATCCGCAGGTGCCGGCGTGACCGCCCGCCGCAGCGCACCCGGTGGGGTGGCGGGATGAGCGAGTCGACCGGCCTGGACGACCTGTTCTCCTTCGAGGAGGACCCGCCGGCCCGGACGGGACGGGCCCGGGGCGGACGCGCCCGGCAGGCGTTCCGGCTGCTGCTGACCGCCGCCGGGGTGACCGCCGTGGTCCTGGTCGGGCTGCGCGCGGTCGGCCTGCAACTGTCCCTCGGGATCGTGGTGGCCGGGGTGCTGGCGGTGCTCACCGTCCGCCGGGTCACCACCGCGCTGGCCCCGCCGCCCCCGCCCCGGGGCGGTGCCCGCGCCCCCGCCGGTGAGGAGCCGGGCACCTACAACTGGGCGGCCCGGGACGCGCTGCGGGCCGCCATCAACGGTTGGGAACGCCCGCTGGACTGGTCCTCGGGCAACCCGGAGCGGTTCACCGAACGCATCCTGCCCCGCCTCGGTGAGCTGGCCGACGAGCGGTTGCGCCAACGCCACGGCCTGACCCGGGAATCCGACCCGACCCGGGCCCGGGCCCTGCTCGGGGAGCCGCTGTGGAGTTTCCTCGACACCCCCTCCCGCCGTCCCCCGTCGCCGCGCGACCTCGCGGCGATCGTCGCCGAACTGGAGAAGATCTGATGAACGACGTGGACCGCAGCATTCCCGCCACGGAGGTCGGCCACCTGGCCCGGGCGGTGCTGGACGCGGTCGGCACGGTCGTGGTCGGCAAGCGGGAGGCCCTGGAACTGGTGCTCGCCGGCATCCTGGCCGGCGGGCACGTGCTGCTGGAGGACCTGCCGGGGCTGGGCAAGACGCTGACCGCGCGGTCCTTCGCGCAGGCCCTCGGGCTGGACTTCCGCCGGCTCCAGTTCACCCCCGACCTGCTGCCCGCCGACGTCACCGGCTCGTTCCTCTACGACCAGCGCAGCGGCGACTTCTCCTTCCGGGCCGGCCCGCTCTTCACCAACCTGCTGCTCGCCGACGAGATCAACCGGACGCCGCCGAAGACCCAGTCGGCGCTGCTGGAGGCGATGCAGGAGAAGCAGGTCTCCGTCGAGGGCGTCACCTACCGGCTCGACGAGCCGTTCCACGTCCTGGCCACCGCCAACCCGATCGAGTACGAGGGGACGTACCCGCTCCCGGAGGCGCAGCTCGACCGGTTCCTGCTGCGGGTGTCGTTCGGCTACCCGCAGCGCGACGAGGAGTGGGAGGTGCTGCGTCGCCGGATGGACCGCCGTCGCGAGGAGGCGCAGATCGAACCGGTGGTCGACGCCGGCACCCTGCGGGCGATGCAGGCCGCGCTGGAGGACGTGGTGGTGGAGGACTCCGTCGGCAGGTACATCGTGGACCTCACCGCAGCCACCCGGGAACACCCGTCGGTGCTGGTCGGCGCGTCCCCCCGGGGTTCGCTGGCGCTGCTGCTGCTGGCCCGGGTCCGGGCCGTCTTCGCCGGCCGCGACTACGTGGTGCCGGAGGACGTGAAGGAGGTGGCGGCCCCCGCGTTGGCGCACCGGATCACGTTGCGCCCGGAGATGTGGCTGCGCCGGGTCGACCCGTCGTTCGTGGTCGGTGAGGTGCTGGAGCAGACCCCGGCCCCGGCCAGCGGCGCGCTGCCCAGCTACGCGGCCGGCCGGGCCGGGCGCTGATCGTCGTGCCTGACCGTCAGGAGCCGGCGGCGGGCTGGTCGCCCACCTGGGCGCTCGGCCGGGCGGTGCTGCTCACCGGGCTGCTGCTGATCGCCGCGGTGCTGCTCGGCCGGGTCGACCTGGTCGTGCTGGCCACCCCGTTCGCGCTCGGCACCGCGTACGCGCTGCGCCGCCGGCCCACCGCCGCCCCGCAGCTGGAGATCACCGCCGGGGACGCCCAGTTGGTCGAGGGAGGCGACCTGGCCGGCGCGGTGGTGGTGGGCAATCCGGACACCGTGGCGTACGACGTGGTGGTGGTCCGGACCCGGATCTCGCCGTGGCTGTCGGTACGCCGGGCCGGCTTCGGCGGCATCGGGCTGGACGTCAGCCGCTCCGGTGGGGCCGACCGTCCGTTCGTCGCCGCGCTGTCCCGGGGCACCGCCGTCGACCTGGAGCTGACCGGCACCGCGCTGCGGTGGGGGCGGCACCCGATCGGTCCGGCCGGCGCCCGCGCCGCCGCCGCCGACGGGCTGCTGGTCTCCCGGGCGGTGCTCACCGAGCCGGTGCGGATGCGGGTGTACCCGAAGACCGAACCGTTCGAGGCGGTGGAGGCGATGCCCCGGGCCGCCGGGCTGGTCGGCGCGCACCACTCGCGGCGGCCGGGGGAGGGCGGCGAACTGGCCGGGGTACGCGTCTTCGGGCCGGGGGACCGGCTGCGCCGCATCGACTGGCGGGTGTCGCTGCGGACCCGGCAGCTGCACGTGGCGTCGACCCTGTCCGACCGGGACGCCGAGGTGGTCGTCCTGCTCGACGTGCTGGCCGAGGCGGGGCGGTCCGGCGGGGTGGCCGGGGCGGCGTCCGTGTTGGACACCACGGTCCGGGCCGCCGCCGCGATCGCCGAGCACTACCTGCACCGGGGTGACCGGGTGGCCCTGCTGGAGTACGGTCCGGCGGCGCGTCGACTGCGTCCCGCCACCGGACGCCGGCAGTACCTGACCGTCCTGGAGTGGCTGCTCGACGTACACGCCGAGTCCTCCCCGCACGAGCCGTACGACCAGGTCTTCGGCCCGCAGGTGCTCTCCGCCGACGCGCTGGTGGTGGTGCTCACCCCGCTGCTCGACGAGCGGTCCGCGCAGATGCTGGCCCGGCTGGCCCGGGGCGGCCGGTTCGTGGTGGCGGTGGACACCCTGCCGACCGACCTCGCCCCGCCCGGCGACCGGGGGTGGGCGCCGGTGGCGTACCGGCTGTGGCGGCTGGACCGGGACACGATGATCACGCAACTGCGGGAGCACGGCGTGCCGGTGGTGGGGTGGGCGGGCGCGGGCAGCCTGGACCAGGTGCTGCGGGAC
The DNA here is from genome assembly GCF_015354745.1 of Micromonospora sp. S-DT3-3-22. Classification (NCBI taxonomy): domain Bacteria; kingdom Bacillati; phylum Actinomycetota; class Actinomycetes; order Micromonosporales; family Micromonosporaceae; genus Micromonospora; species Micromonospora sp. S-DT3-3-22. Next base: position 37,851 of record NZ_JACGMO010000033.1, on the reverse strand, counting down.
GTCGCCCGGTTGGCGACCGCACCCCGGGTGGGTGGCCGGTGAGCCCGGTGGACGCGGCCCGGGAACGGGTCCGGGCGGCGGGTACGGCGGTGCGCCGGGTGGCCCTGCTGCCGTTGCTGGTGCGCGGTCTGGTCTTCCTGGTGGTGCTGGCCGGGCTGCTGCTGGCGTACCCGGTGGAGCTGTTCCAGGCCCGGTCGCTGCTCGCGCTGACGGTGGTGGCGGTGCTGCCGGCGGTGGCCCCGCGCCGGATCTGGCCGACCTTCGCCGCGTTGGTCACGGTGGGCGGTTGGGTGTTCGCCTCGGCCGGTTACGACAGGCCGATCGCGTTGTGGCGGTTGTTGGCGGTGGCGACCCTGCTCTACCTCGGACACACGCTCTGCGCCCTGGTGGCCGTGCTGCCCTACGACGGGGCGATCGACCCGGACGTCGTGCTGCGCTGGCTCACCCGGGCCGGCGCGGTGGTGCTGGCGTCGGCGGTGATCGGGGTGCTGCTGACCCGCTCGGGGCAACTCGGCCCGGATGACGGTTTCCAGGTCGCCACCGTGGTGGGACTGCTGGTGGCGGTGGGTCTGACCGGGTTGCTGGGCTGGCTGCTGCGCCGCAGATAGCGCGACGTTGTGCAGCTCACAGGTGTTGTGCTCCGTCACAGATGGGGGTCTCGAGGGGTATTACCGGAGCCGCCCGGGGAAAGATGGATGACGTGAATCCGAAGCGGATCCTTGTCGTGGGTGCCGGGCACGTGGGCCTGTACGCCGCTCTGCGCCTGTCCAAGAAGCTGAGCTCCCGTGAGGCCGAGGTCGTCGTGGTCGACCCGCAGCCGCACATGACGTACCAGCCGTTCCTGCCCGAGGCGGCGGCCGGCAACATCTCCCCCCGGCACTCCGTGGTGCCGCTGCGACGCGAGCTGCGCCGGTGCAAGGTCGTCGCGGGCGCGGTGACCCGGATCGACCACAGCCGCAAGACCGCCGTGGTGCAGCCGATCTCCGGCCCGACCCGGGAGATCGCCTACGACCACGTGGTGGTGGCCCCCGGCTCGGTGTCCCGCACCCTGCCGATCCCCGGCCTGCACGAGCACGGGATCGGGTTCAAGACCATCGGCGAGGCCATCTACCTGCGCAACCACGTGCTGGACCGGCTCGACGTGGCCGCCGCCACGCCGGACCCCGACGTCCGCCGCTCCGCGTTGACCTTCACCTTCGTCGGCGGCGGCTACGCCGGCATCGAGGCGTTGGCCGAGATGGAGGACATGGCCCGGGACGCGCTGCGCTACTACCCGGAGCTGAAGCCGGACGACATGCGCTGGGTGCTGGTCGAGGCGACCCAGCGGGTGCTGCCCGAGGTCGACCGGGACATGGGCGCGTACACGGTGCAGCAGCTGCTGAAGCGGAACATGGACATCCGGTTGGACACCCGGCTGGAGTCGTGCGTCGACGGTGTGGTGAAGCTCTCCGACGGCGACAGCTTCCGCTCCGACACCATCGTCTGGACGGCCGGCGTGAAGCCGTCGCCGATGCTGGACCGCACCGACTTCCCCCGCGACGAGCGGCGTCGGGTCACCTGCCTGCCCACCCTCCAGGTCGTCGACGGCGACCGGGTGGTGGAGGGGGCGTGGAGCGCCGGTGACTGTGCCGCCGTCCCGGACCTCACCAAGGAGCCGGGCAACTACTGCTCACCGAGCGCCCAGCACGCGGTGCGGCAGGCCGCCCGGATGGCCGACAACATCGCGCTGGTGGTGCGGGGCCGGGAGCCGGTCGACTACAAGCACAAGCACGCCGGCAGCGTGGCCAGCCTCGGCCTGCACAAGGGCGTGGCCCAGGTGTACGGCATCAAGATGAAGGGCTGGCCGGCCTGGTTCATGCACCGGACGTACCACATGAGCCGGATCCCGTCGTTCAACCGCAAGGTCCGGGTCGTGGTGGACTGGTCGCTGGCCTTCTTCCTCAAGCGTGAGGTGGTCGCGCTCGGCCAGTTGCACGACCCGCGCGAGGAGTTCGCGGAGGCTTCGCAGCCGATCCCGATCACCAGCAGGGCGGCCTGACCGCCCGGTCCGACGCGCCGGTCGCCCCCGCCCGCTCCCGGGTGGGGGCGACCGGCGTTCGCCGTTCCGCAGGGGCGGACAGGGTACGCCGGGGCGACGCGGAACGGCTACCGTGAGACTGCACCGTCGCGCATCGACGTGACGCGCCCCCGCCCGGGTGGTGGAACGGCAGACACGGCCGCCTTAAAAGCGGCTGCCGCAAGGCGTGCGGGTTCGAGACCCGCCCCGGGCACCACACTCTCAGCTTTCCCACAGCCTCCCGACCGGCGGCGGTCGGGCCCCGCCGTTTACCCTGGAAGGGCACGTTTGCGTGCGACTGACCCCCTGAGGGAGGCCTGAGACAGTGAAGACCTCGAACCCGGTGCTCGCCCGGCTCGGCCAGGCGGCCGAGCGGGAGCGTTCCGCCGGGTACGCCCAGCCCGGGCCGTACGGTTACGGACAGCCCGGCATTCCGCAGCAGTACCCGGGCCAGCCGGGCTCCCCGGTCGCCCCGACGGTGTCCGGCACGATGACGGTCGACGACGTCGTCGTCAAGACCGTCGCGCTCCTGGCCATCCTCGGCGTCTCCGCCGCCGCCGCCTGGATCGTGGTGCCGGATTCGGTGCTCGGCGTCGCCTGGATCGGCGCCGCGATGGTCGGCCTGGTCCTCGGCCTGATCATCTCGTTCTCCCGGGTCGCCAACCCGGCCCTGGTCGTCGCGTACGCGATCGTCGAGGGCGCGTTCGTCGGCCTGGTCAGCAAGGTCTACGAGACGGCCTACCAGGGCATCGTGCTCCAGGCCGTGGTCGCCACCTTCGGCGTCTTCTTCGTGATGACGATGCTCTACAAGGCGCGCGTCATCCGGGCCACCCCCAAGTTCGTCAAGGGCATGATCGCCGTGATGGCCGGCCTGTTCGCCGTCATGCTGATCAACCTGGTGCTCGCGCTGTTCGGCGTGAACACCGGCCTGCGCGACGGCAGCCCGCTGGCCATCGGGTTCAGCCTGGTGTGCATCGTGGTCGCCTCGCTGAGCTTCGTGCTCAGCTTCAAGGAGGTCGAGGACGGCGTCCGGATGGGGCTGCCGGCCCGCTACTCCTGGACGGCCGCGTTCGGCATCGTGGTCAGCCTGGTCTGGCTCTACCTGGAGATGCTCCGCCTGATCAGCTACTTCCAGGGCGACGACTGACGGTTTTCGCACCCGACGCCCGCCACCGCGACCCCGCGGCGGCGGGCGTCGTCGTCTGCGCGGTCGGCCCGGGGCCGGTCGGTGGTGCGTAGACTCGCCGACGATGAGCGCAGCGGAGTTGGACCGGGCGGTGACGGCGCTGGTCGGTCAGGTGGGCCACTGGCAGCAGCCGCGCTGGGCGGCGGTCGCCACGGGTGGCAACGTGTCCCGGGCCGACCTGGTGCACAAGCTGGTGCAGGAGGTCGCCGACCTGGCGGCCGACGCCGAGGGCGGGCCCCGGCGGGACGTGCCCCGGTTGGCGCATCCGATGGCGCTGCCCGACCAGCTCCGGGTGGTCACGGCGGATCTGGTCGCCGCCGGCCCGCCCGAGGCGGTGCTGGCCGGGGCCGCCGCCCTGGTGGCGGCGACCCGCGGCGCGCTGTAGGGCTCAGTTGAGCCGTTCGAGCACCATCGCCATGCCCTGACCGCCACCGACGCACATGGTCTCCAGGCCGATCGTCGCGTCGTGCCACTGCAGGGCGTTGAGCAGGGTGCCGGTGATCCGGGCGCCGGTCATCCCGAACGGGTGGCCGACGGCGATCGCCCCGCCCATCACGTTGACCTTCTCCTGCGGGATGCCGAGCTGCCGGTACGACGGGATCACCTGGGCGGCGAACGCCTCGTTGATCTCGACCAGGTCGACGTCGTCGACGGTCATCCCGGCCCGGCGCAGCGCCTGCCGGGACGCCTCGACCGGGCCGAGGCCCATGATTTCCGGCGACAGGGCGGTGACGCCGGTGGAGACGATCCGGGCCAGCGGGGTCAGCCCCAGCTCGTCGGCCCGCTGGGCGCTCATCACCACCACGGCGGCGGCGCCGTCGTTGAGCGGGCAGCAGTTGCCGGCGGTGATCCGGCCGTCCGGACGGAACACCGGCTTCAGCCCGGCCACCGCCTCCGGGGTGACCCCGGCGCGCGGGCCGTCGTCGGTGCCGACCACGGTGCCGTCGGGGGTGGTGACCGGGGTGATCTCGCGGGCCCAGAAGCCGTCGGCGATGGCCTTCTCGGCGAGGTTCTGGCTGCGGACGCCGAACGCGTCCATCTCCTCCCGGGTGACGTCGTACACCTGGGCCAGGTTCTCCGCCGTCTGCCCCATGGCCAGGTAGATGTCGGGGAGCTGACCGGCCTCGCGCGGGTCGGTCCACACCTCGGCGCCGCCCTGGGCGCGGGCCACCGACCGCTGCTGCGCCTCGGCGAACCGCGGGTTCTCCCAGCCGCCGCCGACCAGCGCCTGCGCCTCGGGTGGCAGCGTGTCGGAGTTGCCCCGGGCGTACCGGGAGACCATCTCGACGCCGGCGGAGACGAAGACGTCGCCCTCCCCGGCCCGGATCGCGTGCATCGCCATCCGGGTGGTCTGCAACGACGACGCGCAGTAGCGGGTCAGCGTGGCCCCGGGCAGCCCGTCCAGGCCCATCAGGGTGGCGACCACCCGGGCCAGGTTGAAGCCCTGCTCGCCGCCGGGCAGCCCGCAGCCGAGGTAGAGGTCGTCGATGGTGGTGGGGTCGAGCCCGGGGACCTTGTCCAGCGCGGCCTGGACGATGGTGGCGGCGAGGTCGTCCGGGCGGACCTCACGCAGGGAACCCTTGAACGCGCGGCCGATGGGGGACCGGGCGGTGGCGACGATGACGGCGTCGCGGGACGACTCAATCGGCATGAACCAACGTTAACTTGACGGTAACTTGACGCGGAAGGACGCCGACCAGCGGGAAATGTCACCCGTACCGGCCCGGCCGGACCCGCCCGCCGGCCGCGACCCGTCGCAGCCGGCGGAACGGATCGAGGCCGGTCAGTGCCGGGAGGCGACGTTCGCGGCGGCGACGACCGCCGGCAACAGGGCGTGCGCCCAGACCCGGTAGCCGTCGGCGGACGGGTGGAACCCGTCGTGGCAGAGCGTCCCGGCGTCGGCCCGGAACACCGGCCCGGTCTCCGTACCCAGGTCGACGACCGTCCCGCCGGCCTCCAGCACGGCGGCGGTCTGCGCCCGCGCGACCCGCCGGCCCGACCAGCCGATCACCTGCCGTAGCGGCGGGGCCACCGCGCGCACCGCGCCCAGGTCCGGGCAGGTGCCGACGACTACCTCGACCCGGGCCTCCCGCAGCCGGCGCACCGCCGAGGCGAGGTACGCCGCCGCCTCCGCCGGCCGCCGCATGGCCGTGGCGTCGTTCGCCCCGATCAGCACCACCGCGACGTCCGGCCGGTCACCCAGCAACGCCCGCGCCACCTGGGTCGCCAGGTCGGTGGAGCGGGACCCGGACACCCCCACGCTGGACAGGTGCACCCGCCGGCCGGTCGGCCCCTCGGTCAGCAGGTGGGCGAGCTGACCGCCGACCGTCTCGTCGAAGCGGGCCACCCCGACGCCGAGCGCCGAGGAGTCACCGAGCAGCACCAGCCGCAGCAGCGGGGCGCCGACCCGGCCGACCGTGGCCCGCAGCGCCAGTCCCAGCTCCGGCTGGGCGTAGTCGCGGTTACGGGCCGCCACCGCCTGACCGGCGAGCACCGCCGCACCACCGATCGTCCCGGCGACCAGGGAGACCGCCGCGGCCTTGCCGAGCCGTACGGCCAGCTCGCCGCCGAGCGAGCGGCCCGTCACGGTGTCACCGCCCGGGGGCCCACGGCGGCGGTGACCGGCCCGGCGGGGCACCTGCGGCACCCGGTGGTTCGCTCGCTGCGCTCGCTCATGCCAGTCCCTCCAGTTGGGGTGAGTCGGCCCCGGTGCCGGGTTGCGGCACCGGGGCGACGCCGAAGAAGGCCCGCCGCCGCAGCTGCGCCCAGCGACCGGCCGGGCCGTGGTCCCGGCCCCGGACCTGCGTGCCGCTGACCTCCGTGCCGGCGTTGCGGGCCGCCTCGTGGGCGGCCTGGGGCAGCGACCGTACGCCCTCGCCCGGGGCCAGCGTCGGCCGGCGCTCCCCGCTGCCGAGCGCCGACAGCACGGTCGGCAGGAGCGCGGCGGCGGCCATCGCGTACCCCTCGGCGGAGGGGTGGAACCTGTCCCAGGCGAACATCCGGGTCGGCTCGGCGGCGAACCGGGGTCCGAGCAGGTCGCCGAGGGAGACCGTCCAACCGCCCGCCTCGACCACCGCGACCGTCTGGGCGGTGGCGAGCTGCCGGCTCCACCGCCGGGCCAGCCAGCGCAGCGGGGGCTGGATCGGCCGGATCGCCCCCAGGTCGGGGCAGGTCCCGACGACCACCTCGCACCCGGCGGCGCGCAGCGTGCGGACCGCGTCGACCAGGTGGCGCACGGCGACGGGGTAGGACGTGCGGTTGGTGATGTCGTTGCCGCCGACCAGGATCACCGCGACGTCCGGGGTGCAGTCCAGGGCCGCCTCGACCTGTGGGCGCAGCCCGGCGGAGAGCGCGCCGACCACGGCGAAGCGGTGCACCCGTACGGCCCGGTGCAGCCGCCGGGACAGCCCGGTGGCCAGCAGCGCGCCCAGGGTCTCGCGCCGCCGCGCCACCCCGTAGCTGGCGGCGGAGGAGTCACCGAGGATCACCATGGTCAGCGGCGGGCCGGGGATCTTGGCACCGTAGACGCCGTCGCAGCGTGGTGGTGGGGCCTCCGCCATCGGGATGGTGCGCCGGGCCTGCCGGGCCTGCCCGAGCAGCACGCCGCCGGTCGCGGCGACGGCCGCCACGGTGGCACCTGTGCCGATCGCCGCCAGCCGGACCAGCTGCCAGGCGCGGTGCCAGCGCGGACCAACCGGTACGACGGAACCTGCCACCCCCATACAGCGACATTATCGCGCCGCAGCGTCACCCCGCCTCCGTCAGGACGGCCGGTTTTCGGGCTGGGCGGCGACGGTTCTGGGTACCTGGTCGGGTGGCGGGGGCACCCGTGGGTGCCCCGCCGCAGGTGGCGGCGGCTTGCGCGGGCCAGTCACGCTGGTCGGTGGAGAGGGGCTGGATGAGATGGGTAGGACATTGAAGCGCACCGCGGCGTTCACGGCGCTGGCCCGGTCGCTGGCGGCCGGCGCCCGGGGTGGTCCGTCGCTGGGCGCCCGGCTGGCGGCGCTGCCCCGGATGATCCAGGCCACCGCCAAGGGCGAGTACGACGGCGGCCTCCGGCTGGCGATGATGACGGCCGCGGCGGTCTACGTGGTGTCGCCGGTCGACCTGGTGCCGGAGCTGTTCCTGACCGTTCTCGGTCTGGTGGACGACGCCGTCATGGTCACCTGGCTGGCCGGCAGCGTGCTGTCGGAGACCGAGCGCTTCCTGGAGTGGGAGGCCCGCCGGGCCTCCGTCATCCCCGGTCATGTGACGCTCTGAGGGCACGTACGCTGAGCGACGAAGGACCGTCTGCCAGGCCGCCGTCGTCGGCGCCGCAACGAAGGGCACAACGAGGTGCAGTACTACGACAACGTCGTCGACCTGATCGGTAACACCCCGCTGGTGCGGCTGCGTAACGTCACCGCGGGCATCCGGGCGACCGTGCTGGCCAAGGTGGAGTACCTCAACCCGGGCGGCTCGGTGAAGGACCGGATCGCGCTGCGGATGGTGGAGGACGCCGAGGCCGCCGGGATTCTCCGCCCCGGCGGCACCATCGTCGAGCCGACCAGCGGCAACACCGGTGTCGGGCTGGCCCTGGTGGCCCAGCTCAAGGGCTACCACTGCGTCTTCGTCTGCCCCGACAAGGTCAGCCAGGACAAGCAGGACGTGCTGCGGGCGTACGGGGCCGAGGTGGTGGTCTGCCCGACCGCCGTCGCCCCGGAGGACCCCCGGTCGTACTACAACGTCTCCGACCGGCTGGCCCGGGAGATCCCCGGCGCGTGGAAGCCCGACCAGTACAGCAACCCGGCCAACCCGCGCTCGCACTACGAGACCACCGGGCCGGAGCTGTGGAAGCAGACCGGGGGCGGGCTCACCCACTTCGTGGCCGGGGTCGGCACCGGCGGCACGATCTCCGGTATCGGGCGCTACCTCAAGGAGGCGTCCGAGGGGCGGGTGAAGGTGATCGGGGCGGACCCGGAGGGTTCGGTCTACTCCGGCGGCACCGGCCGGCCCTACCTGGTCGAGGGGGTCGGTGAGGACTTCTGGCCCGAGACGTACGACCGGGGTATCGCCGACGAGATCGTCGAGGTCTCCGACAAGGCGTCCTTCGAGATGACCCGACGGCTGGCCCGGGAGGAGGGTCTGCTGGTCGGCGGCTCCTGCGGGATGGCCGTGGTGGCGGCGCTGGAGGTGGCCCGCGCCGCCGGCCCGGACGACGTGGTCGTGGTGCTGCTGCCGGACAGCGGCAAGGGCTACCTGTCCAAGATCTTCAACGACCGGTGGATGGCCCGGTACGGCTTCCTCGACCACTCGGGCACCGAACCGACGGTCGCCGACGCGCTGGCGAGCAAGCCGGGCGGCCTGCCCGAACTGGTGCACGTGCACCCGACCGAGACGGTCCGCGACGCCATCGACTACATGCGCGAGTACGGCGTCTCCCAGCTCCCGGTGCTCAAGGCCGAGCCGCCGGTGGTGACCGGTGAGGTGGCCGGTTCGATCGCCGAGCGGGATCTGCTGGACGCCCTGTTCACCGGCCAGGCGCACCTGCACGACACCATCGAACGGCACATGGCCGACCCGCTGCCGATGATCGGTGGCGGTCAGCCGGTGAGCGAGGCGGTCGGCATGCTGGAGAAGTCCGACGCGGCGCTGGTGCTGGTCGACGGCAAGCCCAAGGGCGTGCTGACCCGGCAGGACCTGCTCGCCCACCTCGGCGCGCACTGATCCGACGCACCTGCGGGGCCCCTTGCGGTGGGAGGGGCCCCGCAGCGTGTCCGGGTCGACCATTCACAGCAGGGGGACAGGAGCGGCACAGAGGGCGTCCGTGCAGCCTGCCTACCGTCGGGGTCAGCCGAGAGGCACCGACCCACGGGAGGAACGACATGCGCCACGACCTCGACCACCACGAGGGGCAGCGGGTCAGCCGCCGCCGTTTGATCGCCGGAGTCGGCTCGATCGGGTTGGCCGGTCTGCTCGCGGCCTGCGGCCGGGACGGCGGCACGGTCACCACGTCGACCGGGGAAACCGTGTCCCCGCAGGCGACCGCCAGCACGTCGGCGGACCTGGCCGCGCTGTTCGGCGCGGCGAACACCTGCACGTTGACCGCGAGCACCACGCAGGGCCCGTACTACTTCGATGCCGACAAGATCCGCAGCGACATCCGGGAGGACCGGGCGGGCACCCGGCTGCGGGTGGCGATCCGGGTGCAGGACAGCGAGCAGTGCGGGCCGCTGGCCGACGCCGTCGTGGAGATCTGGCACTGCGACGCGGCCGGCCTCTACTCGGGGGCGGAGGCCCAGTCGTCCGGCGCGTCGGGCGGCGGCGCGCCGTCCGGTGGCACCCCGCCCAGCGGCACGCCCGGTGGCAACCCGCCCACCGGCAACCCGCCCGGGGGTGGGGCGGCCCCCGGCGGCGGTGCCGAGGGGTCGGCGGCGGACCTGACGCCGACCGACGACAAGCGTTACCTACGCGGCGCCCAGGTCACCAACGCCGACGGGATCGTCGAGTTCACCACCATCTGGCCGGGCTGGTACCGGGGCCGCACCACGCACATCCACGCGATGGTGCACGTGGGCGACAACCGGGTGCTGACCACCCAGATGATGTTCGACGAGACCCTCAACAGCAGGGTGTACGCCGCCGCGCCGTACGCCGCGCACACCGGGCGGGACACGTTCAACGACAACGACAGCATCTACGCCGAGACGATGCTGACGAAGGTCGTCGAGGACGGCGACGGCTACCTCTCGGTGATCAACTTCTCGGTCGACGCGGACCGCGACGGCACCTGACGGTCAGCAGCCCGGTAGCTGCCGGGCGTAGCGGAGCTGTGCGGTGGGGGCGCGCCCGATCCGCTCCTTCCGGCGTTCGCCGGTCGCCTGCCAGCCGCCGCGCTCGTAGAAGTGCCGGGCCGCGAGGTTGCGTTCCAGCACCCACAACACCCCGCGACGCCAGCCCCGGGCGCGCATGGTGTCCAACGCGTCCACCATCAACGCCCGGCCGGTGCCCCGGCCCCGTTCGGCCGGGTCGAGGTGGATGGCGTTGAGCAGCCCGGTCGCCGGGTCACCCGCGTCGTCCGGGCCGAGGTAGCTGAACCCGACCAGCCGGCCGTCCCGTTCGGCCACGGTCATCAGGTGCTCGTCGCGTTCCCACGTCCACCGCTCGACCCAGTAGGTGCCCATCGCCTCGGGCGTCGGGTCGGCCAACGCCTCCGCCGGCAGGAACGACGAGTACGCCGCGACCCGGGACCGCTGGTGCAGGGCGCCCACCGGCATCAGGTCGTCGGCGACGGCGGGACGGAGCGTGACGGTCACCCGGCCGAGGCTACCCGCCGGGGCGGGACGGGCACGGTGGTCAGGTCCTCGGCGACCACCAGCTCCCCGGTGAAGTGCTCACGGGCCTCGTCGTGGAAGCGGCGCGGGTCGGCGTACCGCTGGGAGAAGTGGGTGAGCACCAGGGTGCGTACCCCGGACTCGGTGGCGACCCGGGCGGCCTGGCCGGCGGTCAGGTGGCCGACCTCGGCGGCGAGCGCGGCCTCCGACGCCAGGAACGTCGCCTCGATGACCAGCAGGTCGGCATGCTCGGCGAGGGCGTACACCCCGTCGCAGAGGCCGGTGTCCATCACGAAGGCGAACCGCTGCCCCGGCCGGACCACGCTCACCTCGTCCTGGGTGACGCGGCGTCCGCCGACGTCCAGGTGGCCGGCGCGCAGCAGCTCGCCGACGGCCGGTCCACCGATGCCGTACGCGGACAGCCGCTCCGGCAGCATCCGGCAGCCGTCCGGCTCGACCAGCCGGTACCCGTACGTCTCGATCGGGTGCCGCAGCCGGCGGGCCTCCAGCGTGCCGACGCCCAGGGTGATCCGCTGCCCGTCGGCGGTGATCGGCTTGACGGCCAGCTCGGCGGTCTCGTGGAAGCTGCTGGCGTGCCGCAACCGGGCGAAGTATTCCGCGCCACCGGCGGGGAAGTGCACCGCCACCGGGTGCGGCACCCGGTCGAGGGAGAGCCGCTGGATGGTGCCGGGCAGGCCAAGGCAGTGGTCGCCGTGGAAGTGGGTGACGCAGATCCGGGTCAGGTCGGTGGCGGTGATCCCGGTGTGCAGGAGCTGTCGCTGGCTGCCCTCGCCCGGGTCGAAGAGGATCACCTCGTCGTCCCAGCGCAGCACGTAGCCGTTGTGGTTGCGCAGCCGGGTGGGGGTCTGGCTGGCCGTGCCGAGCACGGTCAGCTCCCGCATGGACACCGCCGGCCTCCCCCGGAGACGAAGCGACCCCCGGGGCTTCCGTGCTCGCGCACGGGCCGACTGGACTGGGTCGGCACCCCGGGGGTCGGGTGGCTGTCGTGGATTCGCCGCACCGCTGCCACACGGTCTCGACGATCATGCTGGTCGTTCACTGTCGAGGACAGCGGCTAGCGGACAGCCACCTCACGAGTCCGATTGCTATACAAGTCTGGACCACCTCCTTTCCCGTGTACCGCCACGCTACCCACTGCACCCCGGGTGCCGGTAGTGATTTTTTGCGCGGTCCTGCGGTCGGGGGTCGCCCGTCGCCGGTCGGGCGCTTCGGAGGACTTTTGCTCAACGAAGCGAAAGTTCGTGTTCATCTGGCCTATCTTTCGCCTGATGTGAGCATTACTCTCTGCCCCACAGTGGCCACCTCCCGCCGCTGCCCGCCCGAGCCGTCCCCTCGGTCGCTCCCCCCGTGAGGTGAACCGTGCCCGTCTCGTCCACCACCCGCAGGAACACCCGACGATCCCTGACCCTCGGCCTGGTCGGCATGCTGGCCGTCGCCGCCGGCCCGGTCCCCCCGGCGGACGCCGCCGCGCCGGCCACCACCCGGCCGTCCACCGCCACCGGCGCGAACGTGGCGAACCCGGTGGTCGCCGGACCGATCGCCCGGACCACCCCGGTCGGCGACCCCGGCCACGGCTACCCGTTCCTCGCCACCGACGTCAACCTGGCCGCCGCCGGCTACGTCGAGGAGGAGTTCTTCCTCTTCGGCACCGCCACCCGGTACGCCGTGCAGGGCACCCAGAACGCGACGACCATCGCCACCGACCAGCCCTACGGCACCCGGCTGGTGGTCCGCCGGCCGGCCAACACCAAGAAGTTCAACGGCGTGGTGGTCGCCGAGTGGAACAACGTCAGCAACCAGTGGGACCAGGAGGTCGACTGGTTCCAGTCGCACGAGCACCTGATCCGCTCGGGCTACGCCTGGGTCGGGGTCTCCGCCCAACGGGCCGGGCTGCACTCGGCCACCGGGCTCAAGGCGTGGAGCCCCACCCGGTACGGCCCGCTGGACGTCACCGTGGGCGGCACCGTCACCGACGACAGCCTCTCGTACGACATCTTCAGCCAGGCGGTGAAGGCGGTCCGCAACCCGACCGGCGTCGACCCGCTGGGCAAGCTGCCCGCCCCGCAGTACGTGATCGCCACCGGCCACTCGCAGTCGGCCGGCCGCCTCGCCAACTACTACAACGGCGTCCAGCAGTCGGCGAACGTGCTCGACGCGGTCGTCCTGCACGGCGGCGGCGGGGTGCTGCGGACCGACCTGACGACGCCGGTGTTCCGGATCAACTCCGAGGGGGACGTGGCGAGCGGCATCCTGCCCGCCGCCGCCCGCGCCCAGGCCGACTCGCCGGTGCTGCGCTCCTGGGAGGTCGCCGGCGCCTCGCACGGCGACTGGAAGCTGATCACCGACTACGGGCCGCTGCGCAAGCGGGACATCGGCAGCTACCCCGGTGGCTACCCGGGCGAGCCGCAGACCTGCACGCTGCCCTCGCTGTCGCGCATCCCGCAGCACATGGTGCAGAACGCCGTCTACGACCACACCGTCGCCTGGGTCGCCCAGCAGGTGGCCCCGCCCAGCGCCCCGCCGATCCGGACGACTACCACGACCCCGCCGGCCGTCGCCCGCGACGAGCTGGGGCTCGCCCTCGGCGGCATCCGGCTCGCCCAGCACGAGGTGCCGCTGCGGGTCAACAGCGGCAGCAACACCGGGCCCGGCTTCTGCTTCCTCGACGGCAGTTCGGTGCCGTTGACCGACGCGCAACTCGCCGCCCGCTACCCGACCGTCGCGTCGTACGTGGACGCCAGCGTCGCGGCCACCCTCGCCGCCGCCGACGCCGGCTACCTGCCCGCGTCGTACACCCGCGACCCCGCCTGGTACTCCGACATGCGTGACCTCATCACCGAGTACGTCGCCGCCGGCCGGATCACCGAGTACGTGGCGGCCCGGCTGGAGGACCGGCTCCAGCGCGCCGAGCAGGCCGGCACCGCCGGGAACGCGGCCCGCGCCGGTGAACTGCTGGGGCAGCTGGCCGACCGGGCGGAACAGCGGATCACCGGTGACCCGGCCGCCCGGGACGCGGTGCTGCGGGTGACCGGGGCGCTGATCGCCCTGCTCGACGCGGCGCAACGCGGTAACCGGTGACCCGACCGCAGGGACCGACGCCACGGTGAGGGGCCGGGGCGCTCGGTGAACGGCGGGCACGACGCGCGATGTCGTGCCCGCCGTTCACCTGTTGCTCCGGCAGTGCGGCTACCAGCCGGTCAGTCGATGCCGATCGGGCCCTCGCGGGGGCCGTCCCCGCCCGCCGGCTGCACCGCCAGCGACGGGAAGTCGGCCAGGTCACCCTCCGGCTCGGCGTCCCACTCGGGGAAGACCAGGTCGCTCTGGAGATAGAGGCAGAGCAGTTGGGTCAGGTGGCGCAGCCCGTCGAGGTGGGTGCGCTCGTGGCCGTGGGTGGCGTCCACCCCGAAACCGAGCAGCGCCACCCGGGCGTGCGCGCCCGCCTCGACCGCCGCCGCGACGTCCGAGCGGTAGTAGTCGAAGACGTCGCGGACCAGGTCCACCCCGTGTTCCCGGGCGATGGTGGCCAGGTTGCGGGTCAGGTGGTAGTCGAACGGGCCGACCCCGTCGCCCATCGCCAGGGTCGCCGCGTCCTCCCGGGACTGCTGGCCGGGGGCGACCACCGCCGCGTCCACCGAGACGATCTCGGCGACGTCCGGGTCGAGGCCGTGGCTGGCCCCGTGGCCGATCTCCTCGGTGACCGTGACCAGCAGGTGGGCGGTGACCGTCGGGGTGATCCCGGCGTCCACCACCGCCTTGAACGCGGTCAGCACCGCCGCCACCCCGGCCTTGTCGTCCAGGTGCCGGGACTTCACGTACCCGGACGGGGTGACCATCGGGTTCGGCAGGAACGCCACGAAGTCGCCCGCGTCGATGCCGAGCGCCCGCAGGCCGGCGATGTCCTCGACCGGCTCGTCGACCCGGACCTCGACGTGTTCCCAACCGACGCCCTGCAGGTCGACGTCGTCGTTGTAGCGGTGCCCGCTGGCCTTCAACGGCAGCACCTGCCCGGTGACCACCCGGTCCAGGTCGTCGGTGAAGATCCGCACGTGCGCGCCCTCGGCGAACCGGGCCGAGTGGGTGCCGATGGTCTTCAGCTCCAGCCGGCCGTTCTCCTTGAGCCGCTTGACCATCCCGCCGATGGTGTCGGTGTGCACCACGATCGCCCGGTCCGCACCCGTCTGCCGGGGGCCGGGCAGGCAGGCGCTGAGCGCCCCCCGCCGGGTCAGCGTGGACGGGATGCCCAGCGCGGAGAGCCGTTCCCCCACGTACTGCTGCACGTGGTCGGTACGCCCCGACGGGCTGGGGATGTCGAGCAGTTCCACCAGCACCTGACGGAGGTAGTCCAGATCGATGTCGAGGGGCTTGAGGCTCACGCGACCCCTCCGGGCCCGGCCGGGCTCCAGAGGCGCTGCGGTGCCCGGGTGCCCGGGAAGAGCAGGTCCACGAAACGCTCGGCGGTCGGCTGGGGCTCGTGGTTGGCCAGCCCCGGCCGCTCGTTCGCCTCGATGAACACGTGCTCGGGCTGGTCGGGGGCGGGGACCAGCAGGTCCAGCCCGGTCACCGGGATGTCCAGGGCCCGGCTCGCCGCCACGCAGGCAGTGGCGATCGCCGGGTGCAGTTCGGCCGTCACGTCGTGGATTGTGCCACCGGTGTGGAGGTTGGCCGTCCGGCGCACCGCCAACACCTGCCCCTCGGGCAGCACGTCGTGCATCCGGTGCCCGGCCTCGGCCACCACCTCGCGGGTCATCTCGTCGATCGGGATGCGGGACTCGCCGCCGGTGGCGGCGGCCCGCCGCCGGCTCTGCCGCTCGATCAGCTCGGTGACGTCGTGCACCCCGTCGCCGGTGATCTGCGCCGGTCGGCGGACGGCGGCGGCCACCACCTCGTGGTCGATCACGATCACCCGCAGGTCCTCGCCCGCGCGCAGCTCCTCGACCAGCACGTCGGGGCAGAACCGGCGGGCCAGCTCGACGGCCGTGGCCAGCGCCTCGGCGGTGCGTACCCCGACGGTGATGCCGTTGCCCTGCTCGCCCCGGGCCGGCTTGACCACCACCGGGCCGACGTCGGTGAGGAAGGCCAGGTCGTCGGCGTCGCCGGTGGCGGTCCGGCCACGCGGCACCGACAGGCCCGCCTCGGTGAGGATGCGCCGGGTGACCCGCTTGTCGTCACAGCGGCTCATCGCCACCGCCGAGGTCAGCTCGGACAGCGACTCGCGGGTGACGATCGTCCGGCCGCCGTTGGTCAGCCGCAGCTCACCCCAGTGCGCGTCGGTGACCTCCACCCGGATGCCGCGCCGCATCGCCTCGTCGGCGACGATCCTCGCGTACGGGTTCAGCTCGTCGTAGCCCGCCGGGGTGGCCGGCAGGAACAGCCGCTCGTTGATCGGGTTCTTCCGCTTGACGCAGAGCGTGCCGGTGCGGTGGAAGCCCAGCCGCTCGTAGAGCCGGATCGCACCGGAGTTCTCGGCCAGCACCGACAGGTCGACGAAGGCGCGCCCCCGCGCGTCGAGCCGGTCGGCCAGCTCGGTGAGCAGGGCCTGGCCGGTGCCGGGCGGGGCGGTGTTGAAGTCCACGGTCAGGCACCACAGGCTCGCGCCGTTCTCCCGGTCGCCGAAGACCGCCACGTGGTCGACGCCGGTGATGGTGCCGACGACCTCGCCGGTGCTCGCCTCGGCCACCAGGTGCAGGAACCGGTCGGTGCCGGCGTTGTCGACGAGCACCTCCACCGGCGCGGTGACCATGCCGTTGCGGGCGTAGATCCGGTTCACCGCGTCGGCGTCGTCGGCATCGCGCAGCGGCCGGACGACCAGCCCCGGGATCTCCATCCGCTCGGTGGCCTCCGGGCGGCGCTCGCCCAGCGGCAGCCGGTAGGTCAGCGACGGGTCGATGAACAGCTCGTCGGGCAGCCGGGACACCAGCACGTGCGGGTCCCGCAGATAGATGCAGATGTCCCGCGCGCCGGCCGCCTCGGACCGCAGCACCTGCGCCACCGCGATCTGCTCGTGGAAGGTCTGGCCGAAGACCAGCCGTCCCCAGCCGCAGTCCAGGACCACGTCGGACGGTCCGGCCGGCTCCCGGCGCGGCTCCGGGGCGGCACCCGGCGCGACCGGGTCACCGCCGGGGCCGATCCGTTCCCGGCGGCGGCCGAGCACCCGTTCCCGGTCGGTTCGGGCTGTGCCGGTCGCGAGGGTCTCGTTCACGGTCAGTCGATTCCGTGGCTCTGGAGCCACATTTCCAGGAGTCCCAGTTGCCACAGTTTGTTTCCGTTCAACGGGGTCAGTTCGGCGTTCGGGTCGGCGAGCAGCGCATCGACGTAGTCGGCACGGAACAGGTCGCGGCGGCGGGCCTGCGGCGCGGTGAGCGCGTCGCGGACCCGGTCGAGGAGCTTGCCCTCCAGGTGGGTCAGGCCGGGCACCGGGAAGTAGCCCTTGGGGCGGTCGATCACCTCGTGCGGCAGGACCCGGCGGCCGATCTCCTTGAGTACGCCCTTGCCGCCCTGGGCCAGCTTCAGCTCGGGCGGGCAGCCCGCCGCCAACTCCACGAACTCGTGGTCGAGGAACGGCACCCGGGCCTCCAGACCATGCGCCATGGTCATGTTGTCGACCCGCTTCACCGGGTCGTCGGTGAGCATGATCTGGGTGTCGATCCGCAGGCCGGCGTCGACGGCGGTCTGCGCCCCGGCCCGGCCCAGGTGGGCGGCGACGAACTCGCGGGCCGGGTCGCCGTCGGCCAACCACGCCGGGTTGAGCACCCGGGCCAGCCCGGCCGCGTCCCGGTCGAAGAACGCCTTCGCGTACGTGTCGAGCGCCTGCTCCCGGTCGATGCCGGCCAGCGGCGGGTACCAGTGGTAGCCGCCGAGGATCTCGTCCGCGCCCTGGCCGGACTGGACCACCTTGACGTGCCGGGACACCTCCTGGCTGAGCAGGTAGAACGCGACGCAGTCGTGGCTGACCATCGGCTCGCTCATCGCGGCCACCGCCGCCTCCAGCGGCGGCACCAGGTCACCGGCGGCCACCTTGAGCTGGTGGTGGTCGGTGCCGAAGGTCTGCGCGACCAGGTCGGAGTAGACGAACTCGTCGCCCTCGCGCCCGCCGACGGCGTCGAAGCCGATGGAGAAGGTGGACAGCCCGGACCGGGTCTGCCCCTCGCCGGCCAGCAACGCCACCACCAGGCTGGAGTCCAGGCCGCCGGAGAGCAGCACCCCCACCGGCACGTCGGCGACCATCCGGCGACGGACCGCGGTGGTCAGCGACTCCAGCAGGGCGTCCTCCCAGTCCCGGGCCGACCAGTCGGCGCGCGACGCGTCCCGGGTGAAGGACGGGTCCCAGTAGACCCGCTCGTGGGTGCGGCCGTCCGGCTCGTAGACCCGGACGGTGGCCGGGGGGAGCTTGGCGACGCCGCGCAGGATGGTGCGCGGCGGCGGCACGATGCTGTGGAAGCTGAGGTAGTGGGCCAGCGCCACCGGGTCGATGCCGGTGTCGATGCCGCCGCCGGCCAGCAGGGCGGGCAGGGTGCTGGCGAACCGCACCACGCCCGGCGTCTCGGCCAGGTAGAGCGGCTTGATGCCGAGCCGGTCCCGGGCCAGCACCAGCCGGCCGGTGTCCCGCTCGGTGATCGCGACGGCGAACATGCCGATCAGGTGGTCGACGAAGTCGAGCCCCCACTCGGCGTACGCCTTGACCACCACCTCGCTGTCGCCGGAGGAGAAGAAGCGGTGCCCCAGGGCCTGCAACTCCTCGCGCAGCTCGCGGTAGTTGTAGATGCAGCCGTTGAACACTCCGGTGAGCCCGGCGGCCGGGTCGACGATGGGTTGCCCGCTGGCGGCGGAGAGGTCGATGATCTTCAAGCGGCGGTGTCCGAGGGCGGTGGCCCCCTGTGACCACACTCCGCTGTCGTCGGGCCCCCGGTCACTCATCGTGGCCGCCATGCGTTCCACCGCCGACACGTCGGCCCGGGAACCGTCACGGCGGAACTCTCCCGCAAGTCCGCACATGCCAGCCAATGCTGCCAGAGGTTGTTGCACTTCGCCTGTTGAGCCGATGTCGGCCGTGTTACGGGATTGCTAGTATGTGCGCCACTCACCGTGACGGTGCCGCGCGACCCGACGTTCCTGCCCGGGGCCCGACGGGTGCCCGATTCGCCCCGGGCCCACGATGTGACAAACACCGCAGGCCCGGAAAACGGCCGCCAGGCGGGTCGCCCGACGGCCGGACGTCGGCAGGTCAGCCGGCCGTACGGGCCACCCCGACCGGGCAGCTCAACCCGTTCGGACCGTGGTTGCAGTAGCCGTTCGGGTTCTTCGTCGGGGCCAGATACTGCTGGTGGTAGTCCTCGGCGAAGAAGTAGTCGCCCAGCGGGGCGATCTCGGTGGTGATCTCACCCTTGCCGGCCCGCGCCACGATCGGTGCGAACGCGTCCCGGGACGCCTGCGCGGTGGCCAACTGCGCGTCGGTCGTGGTGTAGATCGTCGAGCGGTACTGGCTGCCGACGTCGTTGCCCTGGCGCATGCCCTGGGTCGGGTCGTGGTTCTCCCAGAACACCTTGAGCAGGTCCTCGTAGCTGATCACGGCGGGGTCGTAGACCACCTGGACCACCTCGGCGTGCCCGGTCATCCCCGAACACACCTCCTCGTACGTCGGGTTGGCGGTGTAGCCGCCCGCGTAGCCGGCCGAGGTGGTGAGCACCCCCGGCAGGGTCCAGAACAGCCGCTCGGCGCCCCAGAAACACCCCATGCCGAACACGGCGACCCGGGCGCCCTCCGGGAACGGGCCCTTCAGCGACGACGCCAGCACCTCGTGCCGGTCCCCGATCGGCATCGCGATCGGACGGCCGGGCAGGGCCTGGTCGGGGCTGATCA
Organism: Micromonospora sp. S-DT3-3-22; assembly: GCF_015354745.1. Classification (NCBI taxonomy): domain Bacteria; kingdom Bacillati; phylum Actinomycetota; class Actinomycetes; order Micromonosporales; family Micromonosporaceae; genus Micromonospora; species Micromonospora sp. S-DT3-3-22. The sequence continues at coordinate 18,419 of NZ_JACGMO010000033.1, read as the reverse complement.
TCTCGGCCTTCATGCGGCGAAGGAACACGGTGGAACTCCTCTCGTACCTCTCCCCGCATGCAACACCGGCGGGCCCGGCTTCCTTACCCGCTGAACAGCGCCTCTCGCCCGCTGAGCCCGCCGAATGTCGGCGGGGTTCAGGCCAGGGCGGCGGCGACCCGCTCGGCGAAGGACCGCGCCTCGGCGTCGTCGGCGTAGCGGGTACGCGGCCAGAAGAAGCCGCGCAGGCCGTCGCCCTTCGTCCGCGGCACCACGTGGGTGTGCAGGTGCGCCACCGACTGGGACACCCGGTTGTTCATCGCCACGAACGTCCCGCCGGCCCCCAGACCGGATTCCACGGCCGCCGCGAGGCGCTGCACCAGCCCGAAGTAGCCGGGCAGGTCGGCCGCCGGCAGGTCGGTCAGGGTGACCAGGTGGGTACGGGGCACCACCAGGACGTGCCCCTTGAACACCGGCCGGGTGTCCAGGAACGCCACCCCGTCCGGCTCGTCGGCCACCCGGAACGCCGGCACCTCCCCGGCCACGATCCCGCAGAACACACACCCGCTCACCCGCGCAGCCTAAGGCCCCGCACGCCCGCCCACCACGCGGAGCGGACGCCGCCGGGGCGCAGGCGCGGGATGAGCGGGGGCGGGTTCCGGCCGGCGGGAGTGCGCGGCGGACTAACGTCTGCGGGATGAGTCACGGCTTCGAGACGCTCGCCATCCACGCCGGCCAGGACCCGGAGGCCCGCACCGGCGCGGTGATCCCCCCGATCTACCAGACCAGCACGTACGCCCAGGACGCCGTCGGCGCGCCCCGGCAGGGCTACGAGTACAGCCGCTCCGGCAACCCCACCCGCGACGCCCTCCAGGAGTGCCTGGCCGCGCTGGAGGGGGGCCGGGTCGGGCTCGCCTTCGCCAGCGGCCTGGCCGCCGAGGACACCCTGCTGCGGACGGTCTGCTCGCCCGGCGACCACGTGGTGATCCCCGACGACGCGTACGGCGGCACGTACCGGCTGTTCGCCAGGGTCGCCGAGCGGTGGGGGCTGACGTACACCCCGGCGAAGGTCTCCGACGTCGACTCGGTCCGGGCGGCGATCCGCCCCGAGACGAAGATCGTCTGGGTGGAGACGCCGACGAACCCGCTGCTCGGCATCGCCGACATCGCCACCCTGGCCGGGGTCGCGCACGAGGCCGGGGCGCTGCTGGCGGTCGACAACACGTTCGCCTCGCCGTACCTCCAGCAGCCGCTCGCGCACGGCGCGGACGTGGTGGTGCACTCCACCACGAAGTACGTCGGCGGGCACTCCGACGTGGTCGGTGGCGCGTTGATCGTCGCCGATCCGACCCTCGGCGACGAGCTGCGCTACCACCAGAACGCGATGGGCGCGATCAACGGCCCGTTCGACGCCTGGCTCACCCTGCGCGGCATCAAGACCCTCGGGGTACGGATGGACCGGCACTGCGACAACGCCGAGCGGATCGCCGCCTTCCTCGACGGTCACGCCAAGGTCGCCCAGGTCATCTACCCGGGCCTGCCGGCGCACCCCGGGCACGAGGTGGCCGCCAAGCAGATGCGCCGGTTCGGCGGGATGATCTCCTTCCGGGCGGCCGGCGGCGAGGAGCACGCCGTGGAGATCTGCAACCGGGCCCGGCTGTTCGTCCTCGCCGAGTCGCTCGGCGGGGTGGAGTCCCTGATCGAGCACCCGGGCCGGATGACACACGCAAGTGCCGCCGGCTCGCCGCTTGAAGTTCCCGGCGATCTCGTGCGACTGTCTGTCGGCATCGAGACGGTCGACGACCTGCTCGCCGATCTGGAGCAGGCGCTGGGCTGACCGCGGGCTGGGAAGAGGTGGCCGTGCAGGACATCATGCCGACCTGGGTGGGGGCGACCGCCAAGCAGATCGCCCGGGGCGTACGCCGGGGTGACGTCTCCGCCACCCAGGTCGTCGCCGACCACCTGGACCACGTCGGCCGGGTCGACGGCGCCCTCTGCGCGTTCCGGGTGGTCCGGGGCGGCGAGGCGATCACCGAGGCGGAGAAGGTCGACGAGCAGGAGGAGCTGGCGAACCTCCCGCTCGCCGGGGTGCCGGTGGCGGTCAAGGAGAACACCCCGGTCGCCGGCCTGCCCACCTGGAACGGGTCGGTCGCCGCGCGTACCGGGGTGGCGGAGGCCGACCACGAGGTGGTGCGCCGGCTGCGCGGCGCGGGCGCGGTGATCCTCGGGGTGACCCGGATGCCGGAGCTGGGACTCTGGGCGATCACCGACGACGCGACCGCCGTCACCCGCAACCCGTGGGACCTGCGGTACACCCCCGGCGGCTCCTCCGGCGGGGCCGCCGCGGCGGTCGCGGCCGGGCTGGTGCCGATCGCGCACGGCAACGACGGGCTCGGCTCGATCCGCATCCCGGCCGCCTGCTGCGGCCTGGTCGGGCTCAAGCCCGGCCGGGGCGTGGTCCCGTGCCAGCTCGGCGCGGAGGACTGGTTCGGGCTGACCGAGCACGGCATGCTCACCACCACGGTCGCCGACGCCGCCGTCGGCTTCCAGGTGCTCGCCGGGCGTCGCCCCGACAAGCTGGTCCCGCCGTCCCGGCTGCGGGTCGGCGTGTCGCTGCGCTCCCCGGTGCGCGGCGTCGCGCCGGACGCCCCCAACCGGGACGCGGTGGCCGCCGCCGGCCGCCTGCTCGCCGCCGCCGGCCACGACACCGTGCCCGCCGACCCGGTCTACCCGACCTCGCTCGGCCTCCAGGGCATCGCCACCTGGCTCGCCGCCGCCGCGGCCGACGTGCGGGCCGCCGGCATCGACCGGCGCGGCCTGCAACGACGCAGCCGCCGGCACGTCGCGCTGGGGGAGTGGGCGCAACGCCGGGGGTACGTGCGGGAGGCCGACCGGGCCGCCTGGCGGGACCGCTCCGTCGGCTTCTTCACCGACCACGGGATCGACCTGCTGCTCACCCCGGCGCTGGCCGGGCCGCCGCCGGAGGCCACCTCCTGGTCCGGCCGCTCCTGGCTGGCGAACATGAAGACCAACATCCGGTACGCCCCGTTCGCCGCCCCGTGGAACGTCGCCGGCCTGCCGTCGATCGTGGTGCCGGTGGGTCGCCGCCCGGACGGCCTGCCGGTCGCCGCGCAACTGGTCGGCCCGCCCGGCTCGGAGCTGCTGCTGCTCGGGGTGGCCGGGCAGTTCGAGATGCAGGCCCCGTGGACCCGGCACGCCCCCGGCTACCCCCGGGTCGACACGCCCTCCCCGGCCGTCGGGCCGAAGGCTGGTGGCACGATCGGGGCATGACGGAACTGGTCGACCTCGCCGACGTACGGGCCGCCCGGGAACTGCTCGCCGGGGTCACCCGGACCACCCCGCTGGAGCCGTCCCGGCCGCTGAGCGCGGCGCTGGCCGGCCCGGTCTGGCTCAAGTGCGAGAACCTGCAACGCGCCGGCTCGTACAAGGTGCGCGGCGCGTACGTGCGGATCTCCCGGCTGTCGGCGCGGGAGCGGGAGCGGGGCGTGGTCGCGGCCAGCGCGGGCAACCACGCCCAGGGGGTGGCGCTCGCCGCCGGCCTGGTCGGCACCCACGCCACCGTGTTCATGCCGGTCAACGCGCCGCTGCCGAAGGTGGCCGCCACCAAGGGGTACGGCGCGCGGATCGAGCTGATCGGCAACACCGTCGACGAGTCGCTGGTGGCCGCGCAGACCTTCGCGGAGCGGACCGGCGCGGTGTTCATCCACCCGTTCGACCATCCGGACGTGATCGCCGGGCAGGGCACCGTCGCGTTGGAGATCCTCGAACAGTGCCCCGAGGTCGAGACGATCATCACGGGGGTCGGCGGTGGCGGCCTGATCTCCGGGATGGCGGTGGCCGCGAAGGCGCTGCGGCCCGACGTCCGGATCATCGGCGTCCAGGCGGAAAGCGCCGCCGCGTTCCCGCCCTCCCTGGCCGCCGGGGAACCCGTCCGGCTGCCGGCGTTCGCCACGATCGCCGACGGCATCGCGGTCGGCCGGCCCGGGGAGATCACCTTCAACCACGTCCGCAAGCTGGTCGACGAGATGGTCACCGTCGCCGAGGAGGACATCTCCCGGGCGCTGCTGATGCTGCTGGAACGGGGCAAGCAGGTGGTCGAGCCGGCCGGGGCGGTCGGGGTGGCCGCGCTGCTCGCCGGTGCGGTGCAGGTGCGGACCCCGACGGTGGCGGTGCTCTCCGGCGGCAACATCGACCCGCTGCTGATGATGCGGGTGATCGAGCACGGTCTCGCCGCCGCCGGCCGCTACCTGCGGGTCACCGTCCGCTGCTCGGACCGGCCCGGTCAGCTCGCCTCGCTGCTCACCGAGATCGCCGAGCACCGGGCGAACGTGGTCGACGTGGAGCACCAGCGGGCCAACCCGCACCTGCGGCTCGGCGAGGTGGAGGTGGCCCTGTCGGTGGAGACCCGGGGCGTCGAGCACTCCGACACGCTGATCAGCGCACTGCGGGCCAGCGGTTACCAGGTGGCCCTCACGGCCGAGGCGTGAGCCGGACGTCACGCCCCGGCGGGTGGCGGGGGACGCCGCCGGGGCCGGTGGACCCGGCGGCGGCGCGGCTCAGCCGGAGAACGGCTCGAAGCTGACGATCGTCACCTTGATGTCCGCCCCGCTGGGCGCGGTGTAGGTGCACGCCTGACCGGGACGGCCGCCCAGGATGGCCTTGCCGAGCGCCGACTCGGGGCTGTAGACCGTCAGCTCGGTGGTGGCGGCGATCTCCCGCGACCCGAGCAGGAACGTCTCGGTGTCGCCCTCGTCGTCGTCGAAGTAGATCGTCACGACCATGCCCGGTGCCACCACGTCGGCGGTCGGCGCCTCGCCGACCTGGGCGGTGCGCAGCAGTTCCTTGAGGTAGAGGATGCGGCCCTCGGCCTTGCCCTGCTCCTCGCGTGCGGCGTGGTAGCCACCGTTCTCCCGCAGGTCGCCCTCTTCCCGCCGGGCGTTGATCTCGGCGGCGATGACCGGCCGGTTGGCGATCAGCTCGTCGAGCTCGGCCTGGAGGCGGTCGTGCGCGTCCTGGGACAGCCAGGTGGCGGGCGCCTTGTGGTCATTGGTGGACACAGGCGTACTCCTCGGATGTGCGTGCTGGCTGACAGGTGACTTACCAACCTACCAGTGGACCGCACTCCCGGGCGTCGTCGATCACCCGGCCGGGGGACGGCCGGCGGCCCGCCGCGACCCGGGGCCCGGTCCCGTCGCCGCTCAGCCGGCCGGACGGCAGCGGACCACCTCGCCGATGAACGGGCGTTCGGTGGTGCTGACCCGGTGCCGGGTGGTGACGTGCCGCTGGCCGGGGGCCGCCGTCACCGTGACCTCCTCGTGGCCCACCTCGGCCCCGGCGTGCGAGCGGGCCCGGACCAGGCACACCGCCGCACCGCCCGCAGGCACGGTCACCCGGAAGTCGACCCGGACGCCGGTGTCGTCGACATCGGTGTAGGTGATCACCTCGGGCTTGTACTCCGGGTCGCCGTAGCGCTGGTAGAGCTGCGTCGAGGCCAGCACCAGACCGGCGGTCAGGGCCGCCGCCAGCACCCAGCGCAGCAGGGGGCGGCGGCGCTCGGGCTCCCGCCGGCGTCCGTACCGGCCGGGCGGGAACACCGGCGCGGCCGAGGGAACTGTGGCGTGCGTCTCGGTCACCGGCGGGTATCTCCTGGCGTTGTTGTCGGCGGCATCGGCAAGAATGACAGGGTCCATCTTCCCAGCCCGGGGCCGAGCCCGGCCCGGCAGGTCGGCAACCGCGCCGGCAGGTCACCACGACAGGTCGGGCGAGCGACCCGGAGCGGGCCGCCGACGGGCACAGACGAGGAGCGCCCACGTTGGCAGAGAAGCTGCGGCTCATGGCCGTGCACGCACACCCGGACGACGAGTCCAGCAAGGGCGCCGCCACCATGGCGAAGTACGTCGCCGAGGGGGTGGACGTGCTGGTCGTGACCTGCACCGGCGGTGAGCGGGGCAGCGTGCTCAACCCCAAGCTGGACCGCCCCGAGGTGTGGGCCAACATCGGCGAGATCCGGCGGGCCGAGATGGACGCCGCGCGTGCCGTCCTCGGCGTCGAGCAGGCCTGGCTGGGCTTCGTCGACTCGGGCCTGCCCGAGGGCGACCCGCTGCCGCCGCTGCCCGAGGGGTGCTTCGCCCTCCAGGACGTCGAGGTGGCGGCCGGGCCGCTGGTGAAGCTGATGCGGGAGTTCCGGCCGCACGTCGTCACCACCTACGACGAGGACGGCGGCTACCCGCACCCCGACCACATCATGTGCCACCGGGTCAGCGTGGCGGCGTTCGACGCGGCCGGCGACCCCGACCGCTACCCGGAGCTGGGCACCCCCTGGCAGCCGTTGAAGCTCTACTACGACATCGGCTTCTCCAAGGGCAAGATCACCGCCCTGCACGAGGGCATGCTGGCCGCCGGCCTCACCTCGCCGTACGACGAGTGGCTCAAGCGGTGGGACGAGCGGCCGGACAAGGGCACCCGGATCACCACCCGGGTCGAGTGCGCCGAATACTTCCCGGTCCGCGACGACGCGCTGCGCGCCCACGCCACCCAGGTCGACCCGGACGGCTTCTGGTTCCACGTGCCGATCGAGTTGCAGCAGCGCGCCTGGCCGACGGAGGACTTCCAGCTCGTCCGTTCGACGGTCGACTCCCCGCTGCCGGAATCCGACCTGTTCGCCGGGGTACGCGAAGCCGCCCATGCCGGGTGACCGGGGTGCGGGGCTACGCTGACACTCCACCGCACATCGGAGAAAACACCATGCTGAACGCTGTCCAGGTGCTCGCGGAGAACAACTTCGGTGACACCCGCACGGGCGGCCTGGCCGGGCCGATGGGCCTCTTCCTCATCGTGCTCCTCGGCACCGCCACCGTCCTGCTCATCCGCAACATGAACTCCCGGCTGCGTCGGCTGCCCGAGCGGTTCCCCCACCAGGGTGGTCCGGTCGGGACCGATTCGTCGGCTACCGGTCCGTCGGACGGGACGACGGGGCAGGAATCACGTACGAACCCGCCCAGCGGCCACCAGCAGCCCTGAGTGGGGTGACCGGAGCGTGAATCACGCCGATCCGGGTCGTCGCCCCCTGTTGCGGCCACCCGGATTGGCTTAGCCTTCCGCCGGGGGACGAAAGTCCCTGAGCCGTGCGCGGGAGGGGGTGCCATGACCGTCGTAGCCGCGTTCGTCCGTCGCGCCGTCGACGGCCCCGCGGACGGAGCCGGGCGGTGACCTCCGGCAGGGCCGGCGCGTCCGACGACGGGCCGACGCCGCCGGAGACTCCGCTGCGGGTGCGCGTCCTCACCCTCGCGGTGACGGTGACCGCCCTGGTGGCGGTGCTGGTCGGCCTGCGCCTGCCCACCGCCCTGCCGGCCGACGATCCGCTCCCGGCCGTCGCCCGGTTCGGCATCGTCGCGGCCGTGTTCGCCCTGGCCCAGCTCGCCCGGCTGCGGTTCCGCACCGCCACCGGCATGGTGAGCATCACCTGGGGCGAGGCCGCCCTGATCGTCTGCCTCTACCTGGCGCCGGCCGGCTGGCTGCCGGCCGCCGCGCTGCTCGGCACCGGCGCGGCCTGGACGGCGATGTCGCTGGCCGCCGACCGCCGTCCCCCGGTGGAACTGGTCCGGATCGCCGCCTCGCTGACCGCGGCCACCGCGCTCGCCGTCGTCGTCGCCACCGCGCTGGGTGAGCCGTTCCTGGCCGGCCCCACCCCGACGCTCGTGCCCGCCCTCGTCGCCGGTGCGGTCACCTACCTGCTCACCACCGCCGGGCTGGGCGGTGCCACCCTGGCCCTGCGGCACGGCGTGGCGGTCGGCCCGGCACTGCTCGTCGCGCTGCGCGGCAAGGTGCTGATGTTCGTCGGCAACGTGATGGTCGGGCTGGTCGTGGTGGCGTTGCTGGAGGTCGACCCGCGCTGGCTGCTGCTGCTCCCGCCGCTGCTCTGGCTGCTCCAGCAGACCTACCGGCACCGGCTGCGCGCCGACCAGGAACAGCGCACCTGGCGCGCGTTCGCCGAGGCCACCGCCGCGCTCAACCAGCTCGACGAGCGGGGGGTGGCCACCGCCGCGGTGACCGGCGCGCTGGCCCTGTTCGGCGCGGAACTGGTCGACGTGGACGTGGCCCGGGGCGACGGCCGGTGGCGGCGCTACCGGGGTGACTCCTCGGGCCGGCTACGGGACCGGGAGGCCGGGCCACCCGCCGGCGCGGCCCCGGACTCCCACGAACTCGTCCGCCCGCTGGCCGTCGGTGACGTGCAGGTCGGGCAGATCCGGGTCCGGTTCCCCGTCTCCGGGCCGCCGGACGACCGGGAACGGGACGCGCTGGCGGCCTACTCCGACGCCCTGGCCGCCGCCCTGCACGACGCGGCCACCCACCGGGAGCTGCGGCTGGTCAGCGCCCGCTCGTCGTATGACGCGGTGCACGACGCGTTGACCGGGCTGGTCAACCGGACGGCCATGCTGAGCAAGGGCGACCAGGCGTTGCGGCAGCTCGCCCACGATCATCCGGTGGCTCTGCTGCTGCTCGACATCAACCAGTTCAAAGAGGTCAACGACACCCTCGGGCACGCCGCCGGTGACCAGTTGCTGCGGCTCACCGGCAACCGGCTGGGCACCCTGGCCCGTCCCGGTGACCTGCTCGCCCGGCTCGGCGGCGACGAGTTCGCGCTGCTGCTGACGTCGGTCCCGGTGATCGGCGACCGGGCCGCCCCGATGGCGTACGCGCTGCGGCAGGCCCGGGAGATCGCCGAGCGGCTGGCCGTGCCGACCGAGGTGGCCGGGGTGCGGATGTCGGTGGAGGTCTCGGTGGGGGTGGTGGTGGCCGGGGCGGGCACCGCCGACCTGACCGAGCTGCTGCGCCGGGCCGACATCGCCATGTACCAGGCGAAGGAGGGCGGCGGCAGCGTCGCCGCGTACGACAGCACCCGGGACGCCGCCAGCACGGACCAGCTGGCCCTGCTGGCCGAGCTGCGGGAGGCGTTGCAGGCCGACGACCAGCTGGTGCTGGCCCTGCAACCGGCGGTCGACCTGGCCACCGGCGCACCGACCGGGGTGGAGGCGCTGATCCGCTGGCAGCACCCCCGGCGGGGCTGGCTCGGCCCGGCCGACTTCATCCGCCCGGTGGAGAACAGCGAACAGCTCGGCACGTTCACCCGGTACGTGCTGGACAAGGCGCTCTCGGTGGCCGCCGGGTGGGCCCGGGACGGGCTGGACGTGCCGATCTCGGTGAACCTCTCGGCGCGCAGCCTGCTCGACCCCCGGCTGCCGGCGGAGATCGCCGACGCGCTGCGCCGGCACCAGGTGCCGGCGCACAAGCTGGTCCTGGAGATCACCGAGACGGTGGTGATGAGCGAGCTGGAGGTGATCGACGAGGTGCTGGCGACCCTGCGCACGATGGGTGTCCAGCTGGCCGTCGACGACTTCGGCACCGGATTCTCGTCGCTGTCGTTCGTGACCCGGATCGCGGTGGACGAGTTGAAGGTGGACCGCTCCTTCGTGATCCGGATGGCCGACTCGCCGGAGGCGGCGGCGATCGTCCGGGCCACCGTGGGGCTCGCCCACGAGCTGGGGTTGCGGGTGGTCGCCGAGGGGGTGGAGACGGCCGAGCAGCGGGCCGCGCTGGTGGCGTTGGGCTGCACCGCCGCCCAGGGCTACCACTTCTTCAAGCCGATGCCCGCCGACAAGATCGGCGCGGTGCTCGGTTCGCTGCGCGACTCCGCCGAGTCGAACGTCTTCCCGCTGCGCGCCGACGGCGCCTCCTGACCGGGCGCGCCCGTCCCCGTCGGGCGTGATCGACTCAAGGTCGCCGATGTAGCGGTATCCCGGTGGAGGGACACCGCTACATCGGCGACACAGCGCAGAGTCGCCCGGTCAACCCCGGGAGACCACCTCGCCGACCACCGCCGGCAGGGCCGCCCAGTCGGCCGATGCGACGCTGGCGTGGGCGGCGGCGAGCTGGGCGAGCCGGGCGCGGGCGGCCGTCGGGTCGGTGTTGCCGACCGCCGGTGGGACGTTCTGCGCGTCGGTCATCACCAGCAGGTAGTGGTTGGTGTCGTACCAGGAGGTGTCGATGCCGCCGGTGACGTACGCGCTGGCGTCACCGTCGAACAGCACGAACCACGGGCGCAGGCCGGTGTCGGCGTACCTGGTGCGCGGGTCGCCGGACTGGGCCCGGTGCACCGCCGGGAACGCCTGCGCCTGGCCGAGGGTGCCGGCCGCCGCCAGGCCGACGAGGTGCTGGGCGTACTCGATGTCGGTCCACAGGGTGTCGGTCGGGTTGCCCTCCTCGACGGTGCCCGGGATCAGCTCCACGATCACCTTCCCGGCGAGCTGCCCCCGGGTCGGCCAGGCGTTCGCGCGGGCGGCGGCGTCCAGGGTGGCGTACCCGCCGCGCAGGTCGGCGGGGCGGAACACCCGGCTGCCGAGCCGGGCGGCGAGCACCGCGTCGAGCTGCACCGGCCCCTGCCCGGTACGGCTGCTGAAACCGGTCTTCAGCTCCAGTTTGAGCTGGAGCGGCCCGGCGTCGGGGTGGGCGTCGAACCAGAGTCGGATGTCGTCCAGGCAGTTCTCCAGGTTCTTGTTGCGGGTGCCGGTGTAGAGCTGCGCGGGGGTGGTGGCGGCGACGCAGTTGTTGTCGTTGCCCAGCGGGTTGGAGTGGCTGACCCGCCACTGCTTGGTGATGATGTCCGGCCAGACGTCCAGCTCGATCAGGCCGGGGCGGGCGTCGAGCGCCTGCGCCAGATAGGTGTACGTCCCGCGTTCGTACGCGTTGTGCGTGCCGACCACGGTGGTCGCCGAGACCCGGGTGCCGGGGTCCACCGCGGCCGAGGCGGGGGCGGCGGTGCTGAACACCGCCGCCACCACCGCGACCGACGTGAGCGCCGACAGGAGACGGGAACCGCGCATGGGGTACCTCCTCGCAGGGCGGTGCCGGTCACCGCACCCGCACAGATCAAAGACGATGAATGTGAACGGGGGAAGGCCCGGTTTCGGCGGGACGGTTGCCCCGGCGGGTGCGCCGGGGGTGGATAGGGTCGTCGGGTGAACCGACTCGCCCAGGCCACCTCGCCGTACCTGCTCCAGCACGCCGACAATCCGGTCGACTGGTGGCCGTGGTGCGACGAGGCGTTCGCCGAGGCCCGTCGGCGCGACGTCCCGGTGCTCATCTCGGTCGGCTACGCCGCCTGCCACTGGTGCCACGTGATGGCCCACGAGTCGTTCGAGGACGAGACGGTCGGCGCGCTGGTCAACGCCGGCTTCGTGGCGATCAAGGTGGACCGTGAGGAACGCCCCGACGTCGACGCCGTCTACATGACCGCCACCCAGGCGATGACCGGCCAGGGCGGGTGGCCGATGACGGTCTTCGCCACCCCCGACGGCACCCCGTTCTTCTGCGGCACCTATTTCCCGAAGCCCAACTTCGTCCGGCTGCTGGAATCGGTAGGCACCGCGTGGCGGGAGCAGCGGGAGGCCGTACTGCGGCAGGGCGCCGCGGTGGTCGAGGCCATCGGCGGCGCCCAGGCCGTCGGCGGCCCCACCGCCCCGCTCACCGCCGGACTGCTCGACGCCGCCGCCGACCAGCTCGCCGCCGAGTACGACGAGACCAACGCCGGCTTCGGGGGCGCACCGAAGTTCCCCCCGCACATGAACCTGCTCTTCCTGCTCCGGCACCACCAACGCACCGGCTCGACGCGCAGCCTGGAGATCGTCCGGCACACCGCCGAGGCGATGGCCCGGGGCGGCCTGCACGACCAGCTCGCCGGCGGGTTCGCCCGCTACTCGGTGGACGCCCACTGGACGGTGCCGCACTTCGAGAAGATGCTCTACGACAACGCCCTGCTGCTGCGGGTCTACACCCAGCTGTGGCGGCTCACCGGCGACCCGCTGGCCCGCCGGGTGGCCCGGGACACCGCCCGGTTCCTCGCCGACGAACTGCACCGCCCCGGCGGCGGTTTCGCCTCCGCGCTCGACGCCGACACCGACGGGGTGGAGGGCCTCACCTACGTCTGGACCCCCGCGCAGCTCGTCGCGGCGCTCGGCGAGGACGACGGCCGCTGGGCCGCCGACCTCTTCGACGTCACCGAGGTCGGCACCTTCGAACCCCGCCCGGCCGCCGGCTCGGACGCGGCCGGGCACGGCACCGCCGGCACCAGCGTGCTGCGGCTCGCCCGGGACGTCGACGACGCCGACCCGGAGATCCGGGACCGCTGGCGCAGCGTGGTGGGCCGGCTGCTGGCCGCCCGGGACACCCGCCCCCAACCGGCCCGCGACGACAAGGTGGTGGCCGCCTGGAACGGCCTGGCGATCACCGCGCTCGTCGAGTTCCTCCAGGTCGTCGCCGTCCGGGTGACCTCCGACGACGAGGACGCCAACCTGATGGACGGGATCGCCATCGTCGCCGACGGGGCGCTGCGCGACGCCGCCACCCACCTGGCCGACGTGCACCTGGTCGACGGCCGGCTGCGGCGGGCCTCCCGGGACGGCGTCGTCGGCGAGCCGGCCGGCGTGCTGGAGGACTACGGCTGCGTCGCCGAGGCGTTCTGCGCGCTGCACCAGCTCACCGGCGAGGGACGCTGGCTGGAACTGGCCGGTGGCCTGCTCGACGTCGCGCTGGCCCGGTTCGCCGCCCCCGACGGCGGCTTCTACGACACCGCCGACGACGCCGAACGCCTGGTCGCCCGGCCGGCCGACCCGACCGACAACGCCACCCCGTCGGGCCGGTCGGCGGTCGCGGCGGCGCTGACCGCGTACGCGGCGTTGAGCGGGGAGAGCCGCTACCGGGAGGCGGCCGAGGCGGCCCTGTCCACGGTCGCGCCGATCGTCGGCCGGCACGCCCGGTTCACCGGGTACGCGGCCACCACGGGCGAGGCGCTGCTGTCCGGGCCGTACGAGATCGCGGTGGTCACCGACGACCCGGCCGGGGACCCGCTGGTCGCCGCCGCGCACCGGCACGCCCCACCCGGCGCGGTGGTGGTCGCCGGCCGGCCCGACCAGCCCGGCGTGCCGCTGCTCGCCGACCGGCCGCTGGTCGACGGGCGGCCCACCGCGTACGTCTGCCGGGGGTTCGTCTGCCAGCGGCCGGTGACCTCGGTCGACGACCTGGTCGCCCAGCTCGGCTGAGCCCGCCCGGAGTCCTCCGGCTCCCGACGGCCTCCGGCGGCCGGGCCGGCGGTCGGGCGTGGCCGGTCCGACCGCCGGGGGTGGCCCTCGGGTCGGCCGGCGGGCCGGCCCGGTTAGGCTGGCGGCGCTATGGACTCCCGTACCGGTCTGCCCGTCGTCGGCATGGTGGGTGGCGGCCAACTGGCCCGGATGACCCACCAGGCCGCCATCGCCCTCGGCCAGTCACTGCGTGTGCTGGCGCTCGCCCCCGACGACGGCGCCGCGCTCGTCGCCGCCGACGTGCAGTACGGCGACCACACCGACGTCGCCGCGCTGCGTACCTTCGCCAAGGGCTGCGACGTGGTCACCTTCGACCACGAGCACGTCCCGACCGAGCACATCCGCACCCTCGCCGCCGAGGGCGTGAAGCTGTTCCCACCCGCCGACGCGTTGCTGCACGCCCAGGACAAGCGGGTGATGCGGGAACGGCTCGGCACGCTGGGCGCCCCCAACCCGGCCTGGCGGCCGGTGGACGACCCGGCCGACCTGCTCGCCTTCGGCGCGGAGCACGGCTGGCCGGTGGTGCTCAAGGCGGCCCGGGGCGGCTACGACGGGCGCGGTGTGTGGCTGGTCGACGACGCCGGGCAGGCCGCCGAGCTGGCCGCGACCCTGCTCGCCGGCGGCACCCCGCTGCTCGTCGAGGAGCGGGTGCCGCTGCGCCGGGAGCTGGCGGTGCAGGTGGCCCGCTCGCCGTTCGGGCAGGTCGCCGTCTATCCGGTGGTGGAGACCGTGCAGCGGGACGGGATCTGCGTCGAGGTGCTCGCCCCCGCGCCCGACCTGGTGGAGGAACTGGCCGTCGCCGCCCAGCAGCTCGCCATCGACCTGGCCACCGCGCTCGGTGTGGTCGGCCTGCTGGCGGTGGAGCTGTTCCAGACCGACGCCGGGCTCGTCGTCAACGAGCTGGCGATGCGCCCGCACAACTCCGGGCACTGGACCATCGAGGGGGCCCGGACCTCCCAGTTCGAGCAGCACCTGCGGGCGGTGCTCGACTACCCGATGGGGGACACCTCGCTCGCCGCCCCGGTGGTGGTGATGGCGAACGTGCTCGGCGGCGAGCCGGGCGGGATCTCCCTCGACGAGCGGCTGCACCACCTCTTCGCCGCCGAACCGGGTGCCCGGGTCCACCTGTACGGCAAGCAGGTCCGACCCGGCCGCAAGATCGGGCACGTCACGGTGCTCGGCGACGACCTGGACGACGTACGGGCGCGGGCGGCGCGGGCCGCCCGCTGGCTGCGGGAGGGGCACGGGTGAGCACCGTCGGGCTGATCATGGGCAGCGACTCGGACTGGCCGGTGATGAAGGCCGCCGCCGCCACCCTGGACGAGTTCGACGTCCCGTACGAGGTGGCGGTGATCTCCGCGCACCGCACCCCGGTCAAGATGATCGAGTACGGCCGGGACGCCGCCGACCGGGGACTGAAGGTCATCATCGCCGGGGCGGGCGGGGCCGCCGCGCTGCCCGGCATGGTCGCCTCCGTCACCCCGCTGCCGGTGATCGGTGTGCCGGTGCCGCTGAAGCACCTGGACGGGATGGACTCGCTGTTGTCCATCGTGCAGATGCCGGCGGGGATTCCGGTGGCCACCGTGTCGATCGGCAACGCCCGCAACGCCGGCCTGCTCGCGGTCCGCATCCTGGCCGCGACCGACCCGGCCCTGCGCGCCCGGATGACCGCCTTCCAGGCCGACCTGGAGGAGCTGGTCGCCGAGAAGGACGCCGCCCTCCGCGCCTCCCTGACCTGACCTCGGGCGGGACCGCCCCCGGAGGCGGGCTGCCCGCGCAATGTGGCCGATGTTGCGGTATCCGACCCCGTCGTCACCGCAACGTCGCCCCAAGCGGGTCGATCACCGTGGCCCGTCCTGGGCCGTTCCGACCGGCACATGACCGCCCGGCCCGCGCCCGGCCGGGGTGCACCCGCCCACGATCACCCGGCCGGGGTGTGCACGTCCACGACCACCCGGCCGGGGTGTGCACGTCCACGACCACCCGGCCCACTGAGCCCGACCACGTCCGACCCCGCCGTGACCCTCCGATTCATCTCATGGAGCGCAGGGCGGTCTGGAGCCGGTCCTGGGCGCGGCGGCGGCGTTCGTTGCTCGCCCCGAGCACCAGCAGCACCAGGCCGACCGGGATGAGCACCAGCCACGGGCCGAGGCTGAACAGGGCGTGCACCGCCGCGATCGCGGTCACCGCCGCGCCGACGATGACCGGGGCCTGCTGCCGGCTGGTCGATCCGTACACCAGGACCGCGACCGCGCCGAGCAGCAGCAGCACCTGGCGCAGCATGCTGGAGTCGGTGGCCAGCACGATCGCCAGCGTCGGCACGAACGCCGCGATCAGCGCCGGGCCGTACGCCACCCAGCTCGACAGGTCGGGGCGGTCGCGTAGTTCGAGGATGCCGACCAGCAGGGCGAGCGCCGCGAACGGCAACGTGTACGCCTCGGGCAGCGCCACGTCGGCGACCAGCATCATGATCCACCAGGCGACGATCTCGCAGGCGACCACCGCCCAGAACAGGATCCGCCGTTCCACCGGTCGTCGCCCCGGTCGGATCGCGGCCACACCCAGCACGGCACCCCAGGCGGCGAGCAGGGCGGCGATGTGCCGGGGCGAGTCGAACGCCAACGCCAGGGCGATGAGCGCGGCGGCGTACCCGCTCCACTCGACCGTGGCGGCCTCCCGTTGTGCCTCGGGTCGCCGTAGCCGGGGCAGCGTCGCGGCGAAGACCTGCAACGCCGCGCCCACCGCGAGCACCCCGAACGCCGACCAGACGGCGGGGAAGCCGGCCACCAGACCGGCGGTGAGCACGAAGAGCTGCGCCATCAGCGAGGCGAACAGCCAGCCGAGGATGCGGGCCCGCCCGGTGGTGCCGAAGAGCGCGGCGACCACCCCGACGCCGACCGCGCCACCCAGGGTGAACAGGGTCAGCCCCTCGCTGGCGAGGCTGCCGGCGAGCCCCGCACCGCCAGCGGCCAGCCCGATGACGAAGACCAGTACCCGGGCCAGCCGCAGCGACCGGGCCCGCTCGGCCAGCGGGGGCGGCGGGGTCAACGCGAGACCCAGCATCGAGATGGTGAAGACGGCGAGAGCGGCCAGGGCGTTCTGCGGCCACGCCATGCCCAGCGCGATCGGGGTGATCAGCAGCGTCACCGCGAGACCGGGCAGCACCACCGGCACCGCCCGGGACCGGCGGCCACCGGCCAGACCGATGGCGGCCAGCGCGGCGGTGCCGGTGAGCAGCAGCGCGGTGAGCACGTGCGTCGGGTCCACCAGTTCCGGTGGCGGGGTCCGCAGCTGCGGCGGCGGCCCCTGCCAGACGTGGGCGAGCATCCGGTGCGGCTCGACCAGCGCCACGAACAGCAGCGGCGCGAGGGACACCAGGGCCAGCACGGTGGGCACGGCCGCGGCGGCCAGCGCCCCGGCGGCCGGGTCGATCCGCCAGCGTCGCTGCGTACCGTCGTCGGGCAGCCGGCGCAGCGCACCGTCCAGCAGGACCGCCCAGCGGCGGGTCGGCTGGGCGGACCCGACCGGTGGCACGGTCGCCGCCCGGACCAGTTCGGCGAGGACGCCGAGCAGCGCCGCCGCGGCGGCGAACACCCCGGAGGGTAGGTCGACGAAGATGGCGGCGACGGCGCTGACGGTCGCCCCACCGGCGACCGCCGCGCTCGCGTACGGCAGATACTGCGGGACCTGCCGGCGGACGGCGGCCACCGCGGCGAGCCCGAAGCTGGACGCGGCCAGCGCGGCGGTCAGCACCACCTGTGCCCCGTGGCCGAACTCGGCGGCCAGCGCGGCCACCGCGCCGGGGAGCGCGAGCAGCGCGGCGGCCGTCGCCAGGCCACCGATCTGCACCAGGTGCGGCGGCATCCCCTCGGTCTCGACGTCCTCGACCAGCGAGGGGGCCAGGGAACGGGCCATCGCCGCGACGGTCAGGCCGATCAGCGCGATGCCGCCCAGGGCGAGCGCGGTGGTCCACGGGCGGACCAACCCGGCCCCGGCGGCGTGCAGCGCGACCACCCCGGCGACGGTGGCCCGGGACAGCCCGGCGCGGGGGTCGGCGGAGGCCACTGCGGCCGTGCCGAAGACGGTGGCGACGGTCAGCCCCACCAGGACGGGGGACCACCACGGCAGGTCGAAGGCGGCCGGGACGCCGACGGTGGCCAGCACCACGCCGATCCCTGCCACGTCGTACTTCCAGGGGGTGGGGAGCAGGATCGCGGCGGCCAGCGCGAGCAGCGCCAGCGCGACGGGGGCCTGCCAGGTCGATCCGCCGGTCGGCGCGGCCGGCCAACCGGTGAGGTCGCCGGCCCAGATCGGACCCGGGGTGGCGAGCACGCCCACCCCGCCGCGCAGCGCCGACCAGCCGGCCAGCACCCCGATCAGGGCGGCGCCGACGGCGATGCCGAGCACCGGTCCGCGTCGCCACTCCTCGGGCATCGCCCGCGCGGCGACGGCGACCACCAGCACCAGCACGGCGGCGACCGCGAGCTGCCCGCCGGGCGAGATGACCGCCGTGATCCGGGCGAGGGTGGCGATCAGCGCCGTGGTGACGGCGGCGGCGGCCAGGTCGGCACCGTCGAACGCCAGATCCGACGGGCGACGCGCGTCGATCCGGCCGGCGAAGAGCAGCAGCAGGGTGGCGACCAGCACCAGCCCGCCGAGCCAGGCGTCGGCGGCCGTGCGGCCCGGGGCGAAGAAGGCGGCCCCGATCACCGCCAGCGCGCCCAGCCCGGTGCCGACGGCGTGCGGCAGGCTCAGGTGCCGCTGCGACACCTGCATCACCGCCGCGTAGCCGAGGGTGACGCAGACGGCGAGGAAACCCGCCGCCAGGATCGGCACCGTCAGCTCCCGCTGCACCGCCGGGGTGAGCACCGGCCCGGACGGCTCGGTGGCCGCGACGAACGCGGCGACCGCGCCGGGCAGCGCGAACGCCGCGCCGCCGGCCGCCCAGCCGGAGAGGACGTCGGCGGCGGCCGGGGCGATCCGTACCCGGGGCGCGAGCGCCACCAGTACGCCCGCCAGCATCAACGTCGCCAGGGTGGCGGCGGTCAGCGCCGGTCGGCTCAACGCGGCACCGGCCCCGAGGAACCCGACCACGGTGGCGGCTCCGGCGTGCACCACGGCCGCCCGGGTGGTGTCGGCCCAGAGCCCGGCGACGCCGATCGCGACCGCCGCCAGCACCATCGGCCAGGGTGCCGCCGCCCAGCCCAGCCCCAGCGAGGCGGGCACCGCCAGCGCGGTCAGCCCCGCGCCGACCACCGCGAACTCGCGGCGGATCTCCGGCGAGAT